>CAZVNH010000324.1:0-3349 GCA_964628575.1 uncultured Thermoplasmatales archaeon
TTTTGAATTTTACATGGGAATAACCCTTCTAATAATTCAATTTTTTCAATATACTTAGAATACCATTTAATAAATAATTCACCGCATTTTTTTGCTTCTTTTAATTCTTTACAAGTAAAAGTAATAACCCAATCATAAGATCCATTTGTATAGATACTAGATATCATTTTACAGCCAATTTCTTTTAGATTTTCTTCGATACCTCTTGAAATTATTTTCTCTGTTAATTGTTCATCAATCGGAGTTATGGTTCGTTTTATAAGAAGAATAAAGAATCTTAAATCTTGTTTTTCATAGTCTATTATTGATGTATATCCCCAAATATTTTTATTTTCTTCAAGATGTTTTTTAATTCTCCATACTTTCTGACGGGAAAAACCATATTTTTTTGCAATATCATTTATACTATTCTCAGCATTATCTTGAAGTTCATCTAAAATCAATTTAACATCTTCTTCAATTTTATCTTGTGAGCTTTTTGCCATGTTTTCTAATCTCTTTATGTAACATTATGTATTATATATATTTTTTTACATTGAAAAATATTGTTTGATTATATAATTTACAGATTATTGTATCAATTATTTTTAATATTTTGTTATAATTAATAATATAATTTAAATCTGTTACTTTGTTTAAAGTCCTTTTCTAAAATATTTCATAATAATAACTCTATAATACTTCTATGATAGATTTTTAAATAAAGAAAATATTATTTTATTGAAAGGGTGAAAACAGGAGAACAAAAAGATGAAGAACAATATATTAAATAAAAGTTTAGTAATAATTATTATATTTGCTATTATTTGTTCAAGTTTTATTTCAATATCGGCAAGTTCCACACAGGATATTAAGAACAAATCAGGTAATAATGATTTGAATGATATACTGTTTGACCTGAAAATGTCATTTTTAATGAAATTTGCAAAATTTCCTTCTATTTCTACTTGCATTATAAATGAAGATCAAGTTATTTGGTCAAAAGGTTATGGATACTATGATTTAAAAAACCATAAAGAATCAACTCCAGATACAATCTATCTTATTGCATCAGTTACCAAAACTGTTGTTGGAACAGCATTAATGCAGCTATGGGAGCAAGGCCTCTTTGATCTTGATGAAGATGTAAATAACTATTTACCATTTGAATTAAGAAATCCTAATTTTCCTGACGAATCTATTACTTTTAGAATGTTACTATCCCATACATCAAGCCTAAAAACAAATAAAAGAAATGAATATTATTGGGGAAATTTCTCAGAAGATCCTCCTTTTGATTTCTTTCCTGAACCATATTTAGAAGAATTTCTTCTTCCAGGTGGAAAATACTATCATGAAGATGTTTGGAGTGATATTTATAAACCTGGAGAACGTGCAGTGTATGCAAATATTGGTTTTGATTTGATCTCATTTCTTGTAGAAATAATATCAGAGGAACCTTTTTTACAATATTGCCAAAATCATATTTTTAATCCCTTAGAAATGTATAATACAAGTTTTAATCTTTCAACTTTAAATATTGATAATGTAGCTATTCCTTATCAATACTATTTTGTTAAATATTTTCAAATCAATGAACTGTCGCTTTTATATGGTGATTTTACCCCTCCACAACCATACTGGAAAATGCGTGCTTATCCAGCTGGAGGACTTTATACATCTGTTAACGATCTTTCTCATTTTTTAATAGCCCATATGAATGATGGAGTATACCAAAATAAACGTATATTAGAAAAAGAAACTGTTGATCTTATGCATACAATTGATCCAAATAATAGAATTGGATATGGACTTGCATGGATGGAATATCCTGTTAAATCAAAAATCTCAGCTGTGGGACATGGAGGTGATATCATGGGTGTTGATACATGGATGCTCTATATGCCATCTGAAAGTGTTGGTGTTATATATTTTGCAAATGGAAATCCTGGATATGGACTAACACCAAAGATTGGAGCTATAGCTATTCAAACGCTACTATATAGCTTATTTAAAAAAGGTGGAGCTCAAATAAGTTTGTCTTTAAATATTATTAATTATTCTAATATGTTATTAAATGATATACATCCTTTTTTCTGGATAAAACAGAGAATAACTTGTTAAAAAAAACTTTATATTAAATATAAAAAATAAAGTATTAACATCGAAGTAAAACGATAGTTATAATATACAATTGCTTTTAATTCTATCTCGGTTAATAAAATAAAAAAAAAATTTCAAAATTAAAATTTGTATTATATCAAGTTTATAATTAAAAATGAAAATATTCTTTTAATTCTTCTATATTAGGGTTATCAAAACCATCCCTTTCAATAGTAAATAATACCTCTAATATATTAATATCAGACATATACATTCCACCCAACGTATTGTTCATTTTCTCAATAAACATCTTAACTTGAGTTATATTTTTTGCTGTTACACATAAAATTCCATCATATATACCATTAACAAAAAAGCTACAATCAAGCCGTACATCATTCTCTTCTAATAAAGGTCTAAACTCTCTATTTATTATAATATTCATTTTTTCTTCTGAAAAAGGTATATTTGCTCTATTAAGTAGAATAAAGTATCTTTTACGTCCGATCTTATTATCATCAACAATTGCAGTATAACCCCATACGGTTTTATCTTCCTCTAAATCCTTTATTATACGCCACACTTTTTGACGGGAAAAACCTAATTTTTTAGCAATTTCATTAATACTATAATTAGAATTTTTTTGAAGTTCAATTAAAATCTTATTAACATCCTGTTCAATTTGTTCTCTTGAGCTTTTTGCCATATATAAATTCCCCCAATATTTTAAATTAGCTAAATCTTAATTTTATTTTTTTCTTTTTATGTTAATAAGTTATTATATATTTATTGATTTTGAAATAAATTAATAAATTATTAATACATTAATTATATCAACAAAATATAAAAGATGTGATATAAATGAAAAAACAAATATTATCTTATCTACTTATTATCTTATTATTTATTTCTACAATAGGATACTACAATATAGTTGATGCTACTCAAAAAAATTCTCCAACTATTATATCGCTTTCTAAATATTCATCATATCCAGAAGAAATAATCTCTATTCAGGGTACAGATTTTGGAACAGAATCTGGTTTTATTATTTTAACAGGTCTAATAATTAATCCATCATCTTGGTCAGATACAATCATAACCTTTACTGTACCAGAAGATGCTGCTACTGGATTTATATATATTCGAGATTCGACAGACACTGTTTCAAATAAAGTAGACTTCATTGTAACTCGTGATCTCAACAATGGACATATTGAACCATGCAATCTAGAAATTTCAGATACAGGTATGCTTGGTGCTGCAT
>CAZVNH010000325.1:0-3335 GCA_964628575.1 uncultured Thermoplasmatales archaeon
GAAGAGGAAAAAAACTAAAATTTAAAAAAAGTAGAGTATGTCCTACTTGAACATTACTCCCTTTTATGTAAAGATACTTTTGGTATATTTTATGATGGTAGTATTATTACTATTGGTCCTATTAGAAATGCACGTCCTGTAGCAGTTGCAGGAGTCAGCACACCTGTTTTAGAAACTGTTACAGTTACATCAGCAAATCCAAATCTGAAGCCAACTGAGTCACTTTCGATTGTTTCACTAGCACCAGCAAGTAGATTTGATATGGTTCCAGATGTTTCTATATTTATATCTCTAAAAGCAAGTAATGCATCACGGCTTATATTAAATTCCCATGCAACATTACTTAAATCAGCATCACCTGTGTTTTTAACTGTTGCTTCAACAGCTCCAATGGTAAATGGGCTAAGAGTTACTTCAACTTCTGCTTTTTGAATTAATATTTCCCATGGATACTGTGTCCAATCACTCTCTTCACCATACTCATCTTTTACTTTTGCTTTTACAAAAAAAGTTCCAGCAGTAGAATAGGTATGTTGCTCTGTTACTTCTTGTGGGCTAACAGGTCCTTTCCAATCAGTTTCTTGTCCGTCGCCCCAATTAAATTTATAAGTAACCTGATTTCCATCAGGATCTGTTAACATTGCTTTAAAAGTATTTTGCACACCGACTACCCCTTTTGATGGACCTGACACATCTGGTCTATCTGGCGGTGAGTTTGCCTCAGCATAAATGATTGCATTACTATATCTATCTACAACTTGTTCATATCCTTCACATTGTCTGAAGATATAACCATAAGCATACGCATGGTTGATACATCCACCACATTCAGATGATCCAGTAACTTTTGCTCTAAAAATTATTGTAACTGTTTCACAATCAGCTATCTCTTTTGTAATATTCCACCATATCATTTTCTTATCTTGAGAAACTTCTATTACTGTACCCTGAGGTTTAGTCTCTGTACTTTCATATTCTAAACAACATGGTAAAATATCATAAAATGTAACATTAGTAAGATTTTCATTACCATAATAAATTAACTCAAGTTTGAATTTTATTGTCATTCCTTGTACAGTGTTTAATTCTTTAACCCAATTGATTGGTTCCAAACTGCTGACTGTTTTATTAAAGTCACCAGGTAGAGGAATACAATATATATCAACACAATCCATAGCGTAATATATATCCTCACAACAACTCCAAAGCCAAGCCTCTACACAATTTTCTTTTTTACAGCAATCTTTTCCTTCACATTCACAATATTCAATTACTGAGCTGTCAAATTCTATTATAACGCTATCACCATTTTCAAGAGCACCAGCACTACCTAATGATTGATTTATCCAACTGAAAAATATTCCACCTTCAGGAATTTCAACGATTTCACCACATTTAATAAAGGTATCATTCCCTGTAAAAATTTCTGGATAGTAATTTTCATCACTTGGAGTAATTTCTACTCCAGCTATTTCTATATAAACATTATCTGCATATTCAAGACAATCTGGTGGTAACTGATCATATATTAAAAGACATTTCATCCTTTCAATTCCAAAGTATGTAATATTAATTCTGAATCTTACTGGTTCACATCCTTTAACATATGGAATTTCTTCAACCCATTCACCAGTATCTGGATGTTTAACCTTCTTATCAACCACAATATGTTTATCAACAAAGATAGTTACATTATCTGAATCATTTAAATCTTGATCACAGGTTACATTAGCAAAGTTCTTCCCTGATCTCTTCATTGCAACATTATTTACTGTTGCGTTAAACAAAATAACTTTTGAATTATATGCCTCAATTGTTCCAAGATCCCAAACAATATAACATGCAATAGTAACAATATCTAATGGTAGCTCTGAATAATCTAAAGGAGTTAAGAAATCAGGATAGGTATCATTGAGCAATACACCAGTTAAATCATCTGAACCTAAATTATGAACATCTATTCTAAATTTTAGAGTTTCACCTGAGTAAGTTGTAATACTTTTTACATATTGATGGGTTGTAGGATCCCATACCTTTTTTTCTAATTTTAATTTAGGTTCACTACTTACAATCATTGTTAAAGTATCAGAACTTTTTCCATCTTGATAAAGCGTACAATGTTCGTACCAATAAACTGTAACATTATTTTCTTGTCCATCTTCGTCTGTTGGTTCTACTACAGTTGCATTATAGTTAATAATAAGACTCTCTTCTTCATAAATAGGTTGATCTCCAAAATCCCAATTTAAATATTCATTTGGATATTCATCTATCCAAGTAAAGTTATTGGTAGGATCTGCAGTATCTATTTCATAGTCTAAACAAGGTGGTAATGTATCATTTACTTTTACATTATATGCCCAATGTTTTTTAGGTATACCTGAGGTATTATGGTAAGTCATTGTAATTCTAAATTTAAGAGTTTCACCTAAATCTGGTGTAATAGCCTCTAAATCATCTGATTCAGTCCAACTTCCATCAAAATAAACTTCTTTTATTACTTCTAAATCGCCATGAGCGTCAGTATCTAAATTTAAACAAGGGTCCGATGTTATAACTGGATAGTTATAAAAGACCAAAAACAATATTAAAATACTAGCCCCAACTAATTTTAATTTTTTCATTTTTTTATTTCCCCCATATATATATTTTTTAAATTTTTATTTTTATTTCATCTTTATTTTAATATTAATATGCAAAGCAGATTAATAATGTAGATTCTAGTATATAGATATTTCTACTTTTATATTATTAGATTATATCTTAAAATTTTTTATAAAATAAATTTTTCAAATATATAAAATTTTTTGAGTAATTAAATATTTTTAATATTTTAAAAGTTTATTTTCTAAATTTAGAAAATTTTAAATAATTTTTAGTTATTAGTATCGTAATAACATTAAAAATTTAAATATAAACTTACAAATAATTTTTCTAAATATTTTAAGGGTATTATCATATATTTAGATATTAATAAATCTCTCTATTTGTTATATTTATTTTATATTATTATATATATCATTTTTATAATACCATTTTTCAATAAGATTTAAATATAAGTCATTGCATATCCTGTATTGTCTTCAATTCTGTAGTTGAATGTGGGGGAATTGAGAAGAGGTGATAAAATAATATGAGAGATAGAAAGCAAAATATATTGAAAGAAGCTGTTGTTCTGTTGATCGTTTCAGTTATGGTATTATCTGCAATACCTGCTGTAACAGCAGATTCAAGTGCCGGTAGGAAAGATGGAAATAATGGAGAATTTACTTGCACTTATGATCATGGTCGAACTAATAGATTAGAGAGAATTATTGATTTGCAAGAAAATCCTT
>CAZVNH010000326.1:0-3330 GCA_964628575.1 uncultured Thermoplasmatales archaeon
GGTCAGCAGTACTGAGGATGAGGGGTTGGCACGGTAGATGCAAGGACCATTTCAGGTCAGGTTGGACGGTCCTATCAAACCCGGAAATACGGGTGAAGGAGGGAACAGGAATGGCAAAGATAGGCGAACTCGTACAAGAAGCCGATTGGAAAAAAGAAAAACATGTTCCAGTCATCGAATGTCCGAATAAGGTTTATAAAGATGAGATTTTTGATGTAAAAGTGGGACTGGGTAAAGAGATAGTCCATCCAAATACAACAGAGCATCATATAAGATGGATTGATTTATATTTCCATCCTATAGGCGAAAAATTTCCTTATCAGATTGGTCATTATGAGTTCAATGCTCATGGGGAAAGCGTTGATGGACCAAATACGAGTATGGTATATACCCATCATACTGTAACAACATCCTTTAAAACTAGTAAACCAGGGACAATTCTCGCATTGGCTTTATGTAATATACATGGTCTATGGCAGTCGTCTAAACAGATTAAAGTGGAATAAAAAATATAGAGGTAGTATAAAGATGAAGAATGATTTATTTGATTTAGAAGACAAAAAAGTGATAAAATGTTATTTGAAAAAGAAAATAAAATAAGAAAACAATACCTGATAGAGGACGAAATAACTTTATTAAAATTATTAAAAAAACCTCAAATTAAATAAAAAAACAGGTTTTTTAATTATTTTCGATTTATTTTCTAATCAATTTTGAGTTATTCTTATATAAAAACATCTAATAAAGAATATATAATAGATTAGATTTGGGGGGCTAAAAAACAATAGGTTTCAGAGCCCTATCGGAATTCTATATTCCCAGGTAAAGAGAAATGATTACAAGTGCCTCTTCCCATCCTCCCCCACTATCTAAAAATTAGATCAATTTCTTATAAAGTAATAATAAAGATTATTAGAAACTTAGAAAATTTAGAAGAGTTAATACAATCTATTTCATTTAGAAATAAAAATTAACCTCTGTATACAGTTATAACTTAAATACAATTCAACAACAGGTCAAAATCAATTAAAAATTGTCATTAATCAACATGGGTTTGTTCATTCAAATCAATCCAATACAAACCTAACTGCTGTGCAACATCACTGAATTTTTTAAAATCAATTGGCTTACGAATATAACTATTAGCACCCAGCATATATGCATTTTTAATATCTTGTTCTTCTTTAGATGAAGTAAGGATAATTACAGGAATTAATTTTGTTCGTTTATCCGCACGAATACGTCTTAAAATCTGGAAACCATTAATTTTAGGAAGATTCAAATCAAGTAGTATAACAGTTGGGACAACTTTCTTATCACGATAGATATATGCGCCTTCGCAAAAAAGAAAATCTAATGCATCATTTCCATTACCAACAACTTCTAAACTAATTTTATCTGCAATTTTACTTTTATTAAAAGCACGTTGAGTGAGTTTTATATCATCGGCATTGTCTTCGATTAATAAAATGATTTTTTGACTCATTTTGTCAAATCCATGTTATTTTTTAATTTTTTTACTTTTACAATTCTTTTTAAAAAATATAAGTATGACTTAAAAATATGTAAAAAATAGATGTAATTTAGTTAGAATATCCAATCAAGCAGTGTTTCTCTTATGCAATAATGTTTTTCCTTTTTCCGTAGCATACACTGTTCTAAGTTTCCCTTGTCTTTTTGTAAAAGCAAGTCCTTTTTTCTCAAGTGTTTCTACTCTATCAGCTGTAGTTGAGAAAGAAATCTTAAATCTAGACATTATCTTTTTCATAGGAACTAAAGCATTACTCTGATTTTGTTCAAAAATAAATTTCAATATTTCATAAACTTCATCTTGGATAACTAATCCTTCAACCTTTTGACTAGGAAGCATTTGAAATTCATTTTCAATTATCGCCATTTGTCTTTTATCAAGAGTAGAAGGATCTACACGTAGAAATTTAATTGATTTATTTTTTATAATAATATCATTAAGTTGTTATAGTGTTTCAATAAACTTATAAAAAGAAAACTGTGTAAAAAGATAATGAACACCATCAAGTAAAATCACTGAATTTCTATTTTTCTTGCCAAACTCTTCAATTTTTTTCTTAAGATCTTCAAGACTTGAAACGTTTTCAAAACCTTCAATTTTATTCTGACTAAGAACAACTGTATCTATATTTGTAGAAGATGATAGGCTTTTAATATCCAACGGATTTGAACGTGTAATTAACAAACCAGTATAATCAGATGTTGTTAAATCAACAAAAATATCAAATGCTTTATCATTTTTCTTTTCAGGAATAATATATGACTTGCCATTGATAAGTTTCCCATGAATCTCAACATCTTTAGTTATATCATGACCTACAAACATTATTCCTAGCTCCTGGTTTTCTCTTCCCCGGATAGCTGATCCAAATAATCGGATGATTTTTTTATTATTATTTTTAGTAATTAAAACAAGATCTTCATGACCAGCTCTTTTATCTTTATACACATTTTTAATGGTATCTAACACTTTATTAGGATCATCAAACAGATTTAATTTATGAATACTCCTATTGGTAACAGTTTTTTGTTTATATCCTGTTATTTCTTCTGCTGATTTATTCCAAGTATTTATTCTATTATTTTTATCAACCGCAATAATTATTTCCGATGTACTATCAATTACATTTTGCAGATATTCTTTTTCCTTTAACACTTGTTTTTCTAATTTTTTACGTTCAGATATCTCTTCAAGCAGTTTCTTGTTTGTTCTTTCTAACTCCTTATGAGATTGTACTAAATCTTTCTCTGCATCTTTACGCTCCTGCCTAACTTTCACTTCTTCAAGTTCTCTTTTAACAGCGGGATTCAACCTTGTAAGATTATCTTTCATAATATAATCATGAGCACCAGCACGCATAGCTTCAACAGCAGTATCCTCACCAATTTTACCAGATACAACAATAAACGGAAGATCAATACATGATTTCTTTAGTAATTTCAATGCATTCAGACCACTAAAACGTGGTAGAATATAATCAGAAATAATCAGATCCCATGTTTTTTCTAATAGTGCTCTTTCCATATCTTCAGGTGTTTCTACACGCTCAATTACCAGTTTGTGACCACTTTTTTTTAGTTCTCTTGTGACTAAAACAGCATCATCCTCAGAGTCTTCAACTAAAAGCACACGAAGTTGCTTATTCATATTTTTTCCTCCCTAATTTAAAATAGAATATTGCGCCTTTTCCTACTTCACCTTCAGCCCAGATCTGTCCACCATGACGATGAATAATACGTAAAACAATACCCAGACCGATACCATCACCTGGAAATTCTTCATCATGAAGACGTCGAAAT
>CAZVNH010000327.1:0-3305 GCA_964628575.1 uncultured Thermoplasmatales archaeon
GTGTTGTACAAGCATCTGGATATGATGGTCCATATAATATCGACTTTGAACTCAGAGATTCATCTTGGGAAATTCTTGATACATTAAATGATTATCAAACCGACGCATATGATTTCTCAGGAATGGGTGATATGAGATCGATTTATTTCACAGAAGAATATGATGATTATATAACTTCTGATGGAGGTTTTTTAGTATTTAATGCTTCAGTGCAAGTTAATCAAACAGGTTATTATAGCTTAGGAGGAAAAATTGAAAAAGATGGTTATTATATTGCAGGTAGTTGGTCCAATAGTCGATATATTATTAGCAATCAATCACCTCAGATTATGCAGATTAATTATGATGCAGCAGAAGTTCTAAATGGAATCGAGAGTTTACCACAATCCATTCAGGATGATTTTGCAAGTGGAACTACATTTGATTTTGAACATTGGTTATTTGATTCAGGAGAAGATAATGGACTTGATCAATTAACAGGTATAACTAATCATAGTTATTTAACGTCAGATTTTTCAACAGGTGCAGATATAGAACAGGTTTCAAATGAGGGTTATAATGAATCTGGAGATGAAGGCTATGAATATTTAAATGTAAGTATTACTGTTAATTTCACTAATGCTGCAAACTATCAAATATGGGCAGACATTGGAAAACAATCTGGATATGAGTATACTCCTCTTGGATGTAAGGATAATTTTGTAACAATATCATCGAGTGATACTGGTGATGGATATGAAGAAGAAACAGTGACATTACAATTTGATGGTGAACAGATAAGCTCGTCTGGACTTAATGGACCTTATGATTTACATGTTGAGGTTCAGAATCTTGATCTTGGTAGAAGAGTTGCTTTATATGAAGATTATACAAACAACTATGATGCTAATGATTTTGTTTCAACAACTGTTTATTTCGATGAAACAAATGCTACTTTAGAAGGAGAAGATACTGATGGCGATGGAGATTATAATTATTTAACCTTTATTGCAAATGTTACTGCAGATGCCGATTATAATATCGAGCTTAGAGGTGATCTTAAGAAGATATCTGGTAATAATCATTACTGGATTTCATGGGCTGATGAATGGTCTACATTATCATCTGGGACAAACTCTGTTTCTCTACAATTCAATGGTGAAATAATTAGTAGTAGTGAATATGATGGTCCGTATACTGTAAGGATTGAACTTTGGGATAGTGATACCGGGAAATTACTTGATTCAATTGAGAGTGTTGAGTCAGATGCTTATAGTTATGATAATTTTGAGTCACCATCTGCATCAATAAATACTAGTAATATATCTGATAATGGTGATGATACAAATAGTGATAGTTTATATGATTATCTTAATGTTAATATTTCAATATCTGTTGAAAGTGAAGGCTATTATGAACTAACAGGAGATCTTTACACAGATACTTATGGTTGGAATTGGATTGATTGGACTAATAGTAATACATATTTATCTGAAGGTGATACAACTATTACTCTTCAGTTTAATGGAATGAGTATAAGAAATATAGGAATAGATGGACCATATAAAGTTAGACTTGAGTTAAGAGATAGCGATTCAAGAACAATTGACTCTTATGAACCATATTCAACTTCAGCTTATACATATACAGAATTCCAAACCTCTGGTGCCTCTATTGAAGATGTTACAGATCGAAAAACAGACGCGGGCGATCTTGAGGTTAACGTAACAGTTAATTGTTCATCAGATGCTTCAGGTTATTATTGGATTGGAGCTGATCTACATAAGGAATCAGGTTGGAACTGGGATTGGATTGCTTGGGAGAGCAATAATGGTAATGATTATTTAACAGGTGGAGAGGAAACAACAATTACGATTCTATTTAGTGGTGAAACAATATATAATAGTGGAATAGATGGACCATATCATATTAGAATAGAATTAAGAGATTCAGCAACATATTCTGACCAGGACTCAGTGGATCCATACACAACTAGTGTATATAACTATACAGACTTTAGAAACCCGTCCATATCATTTATTGGAGATAATATTACAGATTGGGGAAATGATAGCGATGATTCAGATTCTTATTATGATTATCTTGAAGTAAATGTAGCTATAGTCAGTACACAAACTGGAACATTTTGGTTGCAGGGTGATCTTGAAAAAAGAACTGGATATAATTGGAACTGGATAAGTTGGGAAGGTCAAGAAATAACAATCACTGAGATTGGTGAACAAACTGTTAAACTTCAATTTGATGGTGAGCGAATATATGATAGTGCTTATAGTGGACCTTATTCAATAAGATTAGAAATTAAAAATATAACAACTTGGTCTCAGATAGATTCAGTTGATCCATACACCACAGGAAGTTATAGTTATACTGATTTTCAGAGACCCTCAGTTGAATTTATTGAAGATGATAATTCCCCTAATGATTATGGCGAAGGAACACTTGGTACATATTCAGATTTAGTTATAACTGTTCAGGTTAATTCATCAACACCTGGCACCTACTGGCTAAATGCCAATTTACATAAGCAAACAAGTGGAGGACCATGGCAACATATTGCATGGGAAGGAGAGGCAATAACTCATAATGGATCAGGAATTGAAAATTATACTATGAGATTTGATGGATCCAATATTAGAAATAAAGGAATTAATGGACCTTATCAAGTAAGATTAGAACTAAATTCATATACAGGTGAATGGAAGCAATATGATATTATAGAGCAATATACAACTAGTTCTTATAATGCCACAGATTTTGCAAGTGCAGGTGTTGTATTAGTTGAACAAAATGAAGGTACGGCTGATCTGATTAGCAGTGGAAATTTATTAATTAATGTTACAGTTAACTCAACTACTAGTGGAACATATAGAATTGAAGGTGATTTACATAAAGATTTAGGATACAACTGGCAGTGGATATCCTGGAATTCTACAGAAGTTGAAATTGATACATCGGGTGAACAAACATTTTCTCTAATATTTGAAGGAAGTGAAATCTATGAATCGCAAATAGATGGACCATATCACGTAAGAATAGAACTTAGAAAAGTTGGAACAAATAATCTAATTGATACAATTGAAAGATATACTACTAACTCATATTATTATTCTAATTTTTCAAGACCAACTGTAAGTATAAACTCAACAGATGATTGTATGACAAATAGTAATTTGCAGCTAAATGTATCGTCATACTCTGCCTCAAGTATTCAATATCAGTATAGTGGATGGCTGTATGGTGAAAACTGGGAATATATTGCTTGGGATGAAAACACAACAACAGTTGTTAATGAAGAAGTGATACAT
>CAZVNH010000328.1:0-3027 GCA_964628575.1 uncultured Thermoplasmatales archaeon
AACCTCTATAGCAGTAGAATGAGTTGTTGGATTAGGATTGGAAGGTGAATTTGGAGGATGATTCTGAGGCAGATAATATAGTTGTATTACAGTAACTGCTTTAAGTTTTAGTTTGTAACCTGAATAAGTTCCAGTCCATAAGCATTCATGAAGATTGTTATCCCAAGCGTCATGAAAGTAAATAGTATTTGTTGCTGAATTATATCCAATACCAAGCATTGTATGAGATGAAGAAGAGCCTTCCCAATGTGTTAGAACTGGTCGACCAACATCAATTTCTTTTTTAAAATCATTAAATGTATAACCGTTTGGATTACCTTTTGGAGTGTTTGTCAATTGATTATATGCTGCGGTTACAGAGTAATGTCTTGATTGAGTAAATAATTTACATCCATGACAAAATGCAGTTTGAGGTCGACCTTGCTCTGCAGGTGGTATATAATCATATAGTCGTTCACCATTTTTATCATAATACATGGTAGTGGCTCCATCTCTATTTGTATCTTTATGGCCATCAATGTTGATGTCCCATTTCCATTGGTTAGCTCCTATGAAATCTGCGACACAAAGTGACCATGTATGCTCATACCAATTATCCTCCCATGGATCAGGTCCAGGGCTGTTGGTAGATATCCAATAATCATCCACATGGGCTTTTGTAGTTATTCCATCAAATCCCTTTTGTGTAGCAATGATATAACAAGACCCAGTAATTGGTGTTCCAATTCCCTGTCCAAGATTAGTAAGAGGACATACACCACCATTAGTAGGACCAGTATACATCTTATTATATCCTATCCTATCATAATAACCAAATAGCATTCCTGCTGTTGTTGGGCCACATCCATATGTCCATTTTGATGTAGGAACGTTACTTAGAATAACTTTATCTTCTGAAGTATCTGCTAATAAGATAGTAACATTAACAATAGAATCACTTGTATTCTTAGGTATCGGCGGACTAAAAATAACCCATTTTTCAATTTCTGATTGCTGAACATGATTCTGAAAATTTTTTTCAATAGTTTCTACTTTGCCACTAATAATACTTGGTACACAACTTGTTCCAACAAATAAACCAATAATTACAATAACAATTGCCTTCCTATGCATAAAATATCTTCCTCCACTATTTTATATCTTTTATCTTTACTTAAATTTTATGATAATAATATTTAATGAAACATATAACATTCTTATTGTATTATCATAATAAAAAATTACATAAAAAACATTTTTTAAAAACTTACAACCAACTAATAGTAACAAGTGAAAAAACATCGAATATGTATAGTTTTACAGATTCCTAATCTCAGAAATACGTTTTTCCAGCTCATATTCTAAATCTTTAGAAATATCTCTTTTAGTAAAAACATCGGCTTTAGCTGCAATTGAAATCTTATTGGATAACACTCTTGCAGCTTTACCTCTATGTTTTCTATTGGTTTTATTTATGAATGGATGTTGAAATATAATCCCATGCTTTGGAGGTTTTCCACCTTCTTTTTTAAATCGAAATAAGGCCTTTTCCGCACCTAATATCTGAATTGTTGATGCTGGTAATAGTGCGAGTCTATTAATTCCACCTGCTTGAGATATCAAACGAGCTCCAATCAAAGATCCAGTAATTCTACTTATATTTGGAGCGATTTTTTCCATATCTTCAATAATTTGTTTTTCTAATAACTTCATTTCATTATTTATGATAGTAAATGCATTTGTTAAGGGTTTAATTTTCTTTTTTGATGGATTTAATTCATTCCAACTTTCTATACGCTCTGATAATAAATTTGAGGTTTGAATAAAATCATCTAATGCATTTACCATTTGAATTATTTGTAAATCCTTTGATTTTAATCTTTCTTTTATCCTTTTTTGAGATAAATATGATAATGCTTTATTGAGAATTTCTTCTGAGAAACCAAAATCTTTTGGTTTTATTGATACTTTAATAAAAAATTTATCATTTGGTTTATAATTACCAATTAATGCTAATCTTTTTTCATTGACAATTATATTTTTTTCCTGTTTGATAATTTCTTTTTCTTCCTTTAGAATATCATTTTTTTCAATTTTTAAAAGCCTATTTAAGATTTCTTTTTCTGTTTTGGGAAATAATATATTTCGAATAATTCCTTTTTTATCACATAAAAATGTGCCATACCATTTAGTTACTAAATACATCTATTTTTCACATTGTAATAATTATATGTTTCTAATGAATTTTACGGAAAAAAATTATATTTGATAATAATTTTTTTAAATTATTAAATTTCTTCATAGTTTAAATCATATATTCTAGAGGCAATATCGCCATCAATATCGATATTTTTATGACCTATTTTATCTCCATCATCATCAATCAATGGATAAATTTTAGGATAATACTCTCTAATATTTTCTAATCCATACATAAAAGCTTCAGATAATGATATCTTTTCATCTGCGTTTAAATCTGCTTCTCCGTCTAAACCATTGTTGAGTGGGCCTAGAAAATCTCCAGCTACTTCCCCTTCATTACATGATGTAATTATTATATGATTTTCTTTACTAAGATCGTTAATAAAACCGCCACTATGACATGGTTGAAGAATAAAAAGTATTCTTCTTGCATTAATATTAAATGTAAATTCTTTTAATTCATAATCATAAAGTCTATGTTCACCAGAAGAAACATTATTTGAATTCTCAAAACATCTTTTAAATGAAAAAATATTATTGATTCTAGGTTTTATGGTATGACTAGACTTTCCATTTTTTGGATTTTCAAGAGGCATAAAGGTATCAGATGCATCAATTCCTTTAACAGGATCGTAATATTTACCTGTTTTTTTTGTAATAATTGGAATTGATACTGCATTATCATCACTACCATGTCCTATTAAGTCAACTGTTAATAGATCATTTTCACAAATCTTTTCTTTTAATATATTGAATACTTTTGTAATATTCTCCTTTGTAGCATTCATATAATTATTATCTGCAAATTGTTTTAGTAGTTCAGGTTCATTTATTATTCCTATAAAG
>CAZVNH010000328.1:3037-3295 GCA_964628575.1 uncultured Thermoplasmatales archaeon
AAATTGTTTTGAATCAAAGTTTTCATGTGGATTAAATCCATCTTTATTAATCTCTGTTAATAAAATATAGATATTTTCCTTTGGAAAACCATAGGTTTTATTTAGTAATGTAAATCGTCTCATCGCAGAACCTGTGAACCAATAATAATAATCAGTCCTTGGATTATTTGTAATATCTTCTTGGTTTTTGGCACCATAAGTACCAACTATAATTATTGAATATTTTTGGTTATAAAAGAATTTATTATTATCAATATT
>CAZVNH010000329.1:0-3295 GCA_964628575.1 uncultured Thermoplasmatales archaeon
GCATATCAACTTGCTGATGATCTTGTAGATCTTGCAAATGGGGAAATCCTTGATAGTGTTATTCTTCCTCTTATTAGTAAGATTGAGAAAAAACAGATTAAACCTGGTTCTATAAAAGACAAAGAAATAAGAAAATTATTCTTAAAAAATGAAGATAAAATCAAAGAGTTTTACATTAGTGAAATTAAAAAACACGTCAAAAATGCAGAAAAACTAAGTAAATCAGAGCTTATTCCAAAATCTCCTTATAAGAATCTTTTATCTCAAGCTCCAACTTATATTATTAATAGAATGCTTTCTGAAATTAAAGTAACAGTTTAAAAGGTATCACTTATTTTTCCACTTTCTTCTATTATTGAGCCTGCTCTAGTTTCAATGCCAAAATGTTTTTTAACAGCGGGTCTTGTAAGAAAAAACACGATTCCAAGATCGATAAGTGTACATAAAACAACAGTGATAAGTCCAAGTATTGAGAAGCTATCTGGAAATAGATATGCAGTTACCATAAATGATGTGAGCATCAAACCAAATACTGCAAGGAATATTGTTGTAATAATAACACCTGTAGTCCAGACCCATCCTTTCTTGGCTATTGTTCCATATATAAACAGGATGAATAAAAATGAAAATACATACCATACAATTGTTGACATAAGATAACCAAAATAGAGAACAACAACAACTGATTTTGATACTGCTGACTGCCAGCTTGGGAGATCAAGTACTATCCATAGTGAATATGTTCCCCACATAAAAAAAATTCCACATAGAAGTAACCATAGTATTATCAGGATATATACACTTTTGTTATTTTTTTCCATTAATCTGTTCTCCCATCGATTATTTTAGTAACAAAAATGGCTTACTATGACTTATATTTTTCTTATTTTTTGTGAAAAAATATTAAATTAGCTTTCTTTTTTGGATTTTTTTATAAAAAATATTAAATTATAAATTATTATAATTGCTAGTAATATTGAGGAAAACAATAACATGTAAAAACCGATTCCAGGTCCCCAGCAACTATTGGCTGATACATATTCACCTGTTCCTGGAATTTGTGTGCTTATATCTCCACATCCAATAAGACTTCCAACTGTTACTTTTGATAGTTCATTTATTGCTATTGAAAGAATAACCATTGATGTAATAAAGAGACCAATTGTTATGAATAAACATAAAAAAGATAATTTCTTTTTTTCATATTTATTTAAAAAAATACTGAGAATAATAGATAGTATTCCAAAATATATTAAGGTTGGAATCAATTCAATAGCTGAAACGAATTCTTTATCAAGATGTGCGATTTCCCCTGATTCTATATTTTCAGATGAAATAATTGTAACCATTTCTGCTGGAATCAAATATTGATTTGTAGTTGCTGAAACATTGTTTTTGTTTGCATTACCATTAATAGTCCACCATGGTGAAACAACAGAGACTATTGATACTAAAATTATGAGTATTGACAAAAATAATAATAGGTTTTTATATTTATAATATATAAAACCTGTAATTATTAAAATAATTAAAGATAAGATAAGAATTATCAAAGGAGCAATAGGTTCAGCAGTTGTAACAATAGGGTATTTTTTATCGTTTAATATGTCAATATCTCTTTCAGCAATTAATTCTCCATTTAAGAAAACCTTTGATAGATAGATACCAGGAGGAAGAGAAAGAACTACTATTCCATTGTCATTAGTAACTCCCTTTATTTCTTTTTTAATATTATCTTGCGATCTGATCAATTTAACTGTTGCGTCTTTTAATGGATTTCCATGTGAATCAAAAACCTTGGTAGTAACGTTAAACATTGCTGGAAAAACAACTGTGATATTTTCTTTATCGTTATCAGGTATACTTAACTCATTTGTTAATAAAAAATTTCTATATTCAATATTTAAAATATAATTTCCTTTATAAACATTTGAGAAAATATATCCATTATCCTGAATTTTTTCACCTGTTAAAACAACCTTTTTTACAAATTCATCTGATATTATATAAACATCAAGGCTTATATCAGGATTAAAATCCCAGTTATCTTTCACATGTACAATATAATCGTATAAATCAATATTTATAGATGTAGTTTCTGTTATGTTTATAATTTCTTCGACTTCGTATTGGTTATATTTAATATTTAATTTATATTCTGCCTCATAAAGATTATAAAATTGATATTCACCATTTGAAACAGTATCCTCTTTTAATGTAATCGGTTTATCCATTGCATCGCTTGTGAGACTGATATCAACATTAAAATCTGGAATTCCTCCTTGGGAATCTCTAAATTTTACAGATAGATCGTGAACATTTATATCTTGATTTTGTTTGAGAGGAATCAATTCTCTGATTCTTCCCATTGTTATTTCTTCTGTTTTTAGTAAAAATCCTTTATAGTAAACTTTAAGTGTGTATTTTTCTGAAATTCCACATGGTGCATATAACAATGCCTTGCCATTAGAATCTGTTATATTTTGATAAATTTGTAAATCATTTTTTAATATACAAATCTCAGCGTTTTCTATTCCATTATTGTTTTGATCTAAAATTGTGTACTCAAATTGTCCTTCTGTTTTACAGAAGACTCTAGTTGTAATATCATTGTTTACATCAATAATCTGATATCCTATAAACTTATGATTACTTTTTAACAAGGGATTTTCTAAAAAGATTTTTAGAACGTACTTTCCTGATTTAAGTTTTTCAAAGTTTACTTTTCTAAAGATAGAGAAATTTTTCAAATCCAATTTAAGATTTTTATCAAAAGCTATCCTATCTGCTCTTCGTTTGTAACTTGGTGTTACCTCGTTTTCATAATATAATTCACATGAGATATATGGATTTTTAAGAAGTAAAGCTGAACTTAATAATTCTAAATTTGTTGAAGGTTTTATAAATACATATGCAGTTAAATTATATTTCTGGGTATCTTCATTTTCATCAACAATATCATCTTCTTGTTCAGGATGATAATCAATTAGTGATTGAAACATAACTGCTTCTTTTTCAACTGCTTTATAGCCACCACTTTCAGATGAAAATAGATCAAGATTAAATTCTACGATGTAATCTTCAGGAAGATAGATATCTGATTCTGTATTAGGCTCATAAGAATTTCTCATAAAATAAATATCTGCAGATGAAGCATCAAGTCCTGGAAGTTGAATTGAATTAGATTCATATAATTGAATTTCAATACCATCTCTTTCATTTTCACCAGATTCAATTATTTCATTTGAATCAAAAATAAAACCTTGAGCATTTCCTGTTGCGCCATAATCAGCAG
>CAZVNH010000330.1:0-3282 GCA_964628575.1 uncultured Thermoplasmatales archaeon
TTTAAACCAAGATATGAGTCTTAGAGAGAAAATGGTATTTGCATTTATAGGCAGCTGTGAAGGTATGAGATATACGAATGATGGAACGTTTTCATATGAGTTTAGAAAAGGAAGCATGGAAGATACTGTTACCGTTGGATATAGAGGAATGAGTACATGTCCTGGATGGAGTGTTTCTCTTGAATGGCAGGATTTTATGTTTTATGCGATGAACTCTAATTATACGATAAATGATGCGTTTAATCTTGCTTGTGCTGAATATCCTACTATTGCTGATTGTGTTGTTTTTGTTGGCGATAAATCTCTTAAAATTGTAGATAAAGACCAGGAAGATAATGATCTACGACCTAATGTTTTTTTTAGCTATCCCTTAGAAAATTCTATGGTTAACAATATTGTAAATATTACAGGTTTTGCTGATGATCTAGATGGATATATAACAAAAGTTATTGTAAAAATAGATGATGGTGAATGGCAGGAAACCTCTGGAACAGATAATTGGGTATTATTTTTAGATACAACAAAAGTTTCAGATGGATTACACAAAATAACTGCTGTAGCAGTTGATAATAATGATCTCATATCAAGTCCTAAATATCTTATGTTATATGTTGTAAATAATTTACTAAATACCAGTATTATAGGTCCAAATCAGTCAATAACAAACAAAGAAATAAGCTTTAAATCAACTACAACTGGAGGAATTTCACCTTATAATTATACATGGAATTTCGATGATGGAATAATTAGTCATGAAAAAAACCCAATTCATATCTATAAAAAAGAAGGAACATACAAAATAAAACTTACTGTAACAGATTTTCTCAATAATACTATAACTAAAACCGCGGATATTTTTATTGTTGAAACTGATAATATATCTCCTGAAATTGAATTAATTAAACCAGAAAACGCTTTTTACTTTGTTAACAATAAATTTTTCTTATTACCCTATATATTAATTATCGGAGAAATTACAATACAAGTTCAAGTATCTGATTTAGGAGGTTCAGGTATAGACAGAGTAGAGTTCTATCTTGATGGTGATTTAAAGGAAACTTTAACAGATTCTTTATCTATTTATGAATGGACATGGAACAAAATCGCATTCTTTAAACATAAAATCACAATAAAAGCATATGATAACGCAGGTAATAATGATACAATTACAATAGATGTAATAAAGTTTTTATAATAAAACTATTATCAATTAGTTAATTCGTGGGGGTAAAAAGAAAATGAAAAAAATATTTGTAATATTAATTTTATTAATTACAGTTGGTAGTATTTCAGTGACTGCAAATATCGAAATTATAAAAGAACCTACTACTAAAATTCATAGTGATCTAAATATTTCCTTACAAAAAAAAATGGAGAATAAAAAATCAATAGATCTTACAAATTATGAGTCAAAATGGATAGAATATAATCCTGAAGTTAACAATAAAAATGATAATATATTTTATTCTAATAGTAATCATTATTTAGATCAAGATCAGACGACAATTCTTGATATGCAATCAACTGATTTAACTAGTTTAATAATTCAAATAACAGAATCAACAGTTACTAGTTATATACAAGCATTAGTAAACTATGGACCTCGAGTAACTGGAACATCTGCATGTGATAATGCAGGAAGCTATATATCTGGTGTTTTCAGTAGTTTAGGTCTTGATGTTAGAATACAGGAATGGTCTTATGGTTCTTATAGTGGTGACAATATTGAAGCTACATTAGAAGGAGTTAATGAATCATCAGATCAGATTTATTTAGTATGTGCACATTATGATAGTGTCTCTGGTAGTCCTGGAGCTGATGATAATGCTGCAGGAACTGCAGCTGTTTTAGCATCTGCTAAAGTTATGAGTCAATATACTTTTTCTCATACCATAAAATTTGTAGCTTTTTCAGGTGAAGAACAAGGTTTGTATGGCAGTAGTATTTATGCAGCAGAAGCGGCATCTGAAGGAGTTAATATAATTGAAGTTTTAAACGCTGATATGATTGGTTATACTGAAACAGATGAAGGAAAACACAACATCGGAGTATATGGATCAGCTACTATAGCAACAACTAGCCAGCAGATATGTGATACCTATCTAGATATAATCGATTTATCTGTTAATAGTTATGGAGCATCAGCTAATAGTGATCACTGGCCTTTCCTTCAACAAGGCTATGATGCTGCAATGTACCATGAACATGAATTTAACGCATATTATCACTCACCTCAAGATACAATGGATAAAATGGATTTAGACTATGATATGAGGGTAACAAGATTAATAATGGCTACACTTGCAGAGTTTTCAGAAATTCAAATATCAGATGATAATGGAGGCGGTGGACACATAATCCGTCCTATAGTAAATATTGAATATCCTGTATATGGTGATAATGTAAAAGATATTATAAAAATTACTGGAAAAGCCTCAGATTTTACAAGTTATATTAGATATGTTTTGGTACAAATAGATGATAGTGACTGGTTATATACAGAAATTAATGAAACAAAATCAAGTTATGTTGAATGGTACTATATGTGGGATACAACAGAGTTTGGCGATGGTAATCACACAATTAAAGCTGCATCTATAAATAAACATGGTGCTGATTCACCTATATATTTTGTAAAAGTAAAAGTAATTAATAAAGAATTAATAGTAGATATACAAGGACCAGATCAAGCACAGATCAATGAGGAAGTAAGTTTCCAGGCATCTATTTCTGGTGGTTTGCCACCATATAATATAAGTTGGGATTTTGGCGATGGAACAATAAGTCATGAACCAGCTCCTTCAAAGGAGTATAATAATCCTGGCATATATAATATTAAACTCACTGTAATTGATCATTTTAATAATATTGCCTATGACGAAGCAATTATTTCAATTATTGATGAAATCCCTCCAGATATAGAAATTATCAAACCAGAAAACGCTATTTATCTAAAAAACATAAAGATCTTTAGTTTTTTTACACCAGTCATTATTGGAAAAATTGATATAACACTTTATGCTTTTGATAACAATCAAATTGATTATGTAGTTATATATATCAATGGAATAGAAAAAGACAAACTTACAAATCAACCTTATAGTTGGACCTGGGATGAAACTGTTTTTGGAAAGATATCTATTAATGCTGTTGCATTTGATAAATCTGGAAATCAAGCTGAGGATAGCATTATAGTTTGGAAGTTTTTCTAAAAAATTACTTTTTTTATTATTTATCATTATAAACAAGAAAAATAATGCCTTAAAATGATTTATATACATA
>CAZVNH010000331.1:0-3258 GCA_964628575.1 uncultured Thermoplasmatales archaeon
ATAAGGTTGAATTAGTAGTTGGCGCAGGTTATATGAGGATACTTTCAAGTTGTTTTGTAAAGAAATGGTATGGTAAATTAATTAATATTCATCCTGCTCTTTTACCCTCTTTCAAAGGAGTAAATGGTCAAGGAGATGCTCTTGATTACGGAGTAAAAATAGCTGGTTGTACTACTCATTTTATAGATGAACATATGGACCATGGACCAATAATTCTTCAGGCAGCAGTAAAAGTAATGCCAGATGATGATAGAGACATGCTTGCAAAAAGAATTCTTGATGTAGAGCATCAGATACTACCAAGAACAGTTGAACTCTTTGCACAAAAAAGATTAAAGATTAAAGGAAGAAAAGTAGAAATAAAAAAAGGTGACAGTTGGATAGATAAATATAAAATATATCCAGATATAATTTATAGTGAAGGATATTAGTTGTTGTAAGATTATGAAATATAATGAGGCTATTTATTGGCTAAATAGTTTTCAAAGATTTGGAATTAAACTAGGTTTAGAAAGAATAAAATATATATGTAAAAAACTTGGAAATCCTCAAAGTAATTACCAAATCATACATGTAGGTGGAACAAATGGGAAAGGATCAGTATGTCATTTCATCCAATCGATTCTTACAGAAGCAGGATACAAAACAGGACTATATACATCTCCTCATCTCCAACGATTCACTGAACGATTTATAATAGATAACCAAGAAATCTCAGAACAAGAAGTAGTTAGCCTTGTTGAAAAAATCAAACCAATAATTATTGAAATGGAGAAAAAGAATAATTCTCCTACCTATTTTGAGATTGTAACAGCTATGTGCTTTGATTATTTCAGAGAAAAAAATGTTGATTTTGCAGTAATCGAAGTTGGTTTAGGTGGTCGATTTGATGCAACAAATATTGTTGAACCAATACTATCAATTATTACTAATGTTTCTTTAGAGCATCAAAATATTTTAGGTGAAAAAATAAATGATATTGCTTTTGAAAAAGCAGGGATAATAAAAGAAGAAATACCAATAGTAACAGCTGCAACAGGTGAATCATTAGACGTAATAATACAAAAAGCTGAAGAAAATAATGCTAATCTAAGAATTCTTGATGAAGAGCAATGGAAACGAATTAATTCAGATATTTTTGGTCAAACATTCATTGTAAAAGGTTTGTTAAAAGATTATTCAGTTCATACAAAAATGACAGGAGAATTTCAAGGAGAAAATATCTCACTTGCAATTTTAGGACTTGAAGTTTTACAAATAAATGGAATGTTTATTGCAGAAAAAAACATAATTAATGGGATAGAGAAAACCTATCACCCTGGCAGAATGGAAATAGTAAATAGAAATCCTACAATATTGCTTGATGGAGCTCATAATATACATGGAATCAATGCTTTAGTAAATGTCCTAAAAACAGACTTTAAATATGAAAAACTAATATTTATTTTTGGAGTCTTATCAGATAAAAATATAGAGGAAATGTTAAGTAAATTAATTCCAATTGTAGATGTTTTTATTTGTACTAAATCTAGAAATAACCGTGCTTATAATCCAAATAAGATTAATGAAATATTAAAAAAACTTGGTTTTAATAATCAATTTTTGGTAAAAGAAAAAATAAATGATTCTGTAAAACATGCAATTTCAATTTCAGGAAAGGATGATATGATTTGTGTTACAGGTTCTCTTTTTACAGTTGGAGAGGCTAGAGATTTTTTTAAAATATAATTATATTGATGGTAGATATTATATAAATATTATATTATACCAACTTATGGGGTAAATGAATTTTATCTTTAGTAATTATGGAATTTTACATCAAATTATTAAAGATGGTAAATTATTTTTTATCAATTTAGCAACTATACTTATAACCATATCGGCTGTTGCATCATATTTTTTTATTGACACATCTTTTTCATTAATTAAGACTTTAATTATTGCAATACCATATGCTTTTTCTTGGGTTGTTTTTGCATGGATTATAACCGATAAATCTTTTTTTAGACAACCTACACCATATGTTGTTATTTTCTTAATCTTTTTTATAGGAAAAATTCTACATATTAATTATACAAAAAATATTATTATGATTTTAACTGAATTTTTATCAATATTGTTTATTTTTATTATTTATTGGTATCTTTCACGTCCAAGGGATTATGCAAAATTTGAAAATAAATTCGAGTTTTTATATTCAAATAGAATGAGTATTATTTTTATTGGAGCGCTTCTAATAACTCTACCTTTTATTCTTTGGCATATTGGGATAAATTTTTATGATTATGAAGCTCTGAATAATCAATTGTTTAATTTCGAAATCTTTGAGTGGGATGTTTTCTTTTTGTTATCAATTCCTGTTATGTTGTCATTTGTAATACTTTCTTTTATTGTTACAAATATTAAAAGTAAAATTAGATTTAGTTTATATGGAGTTCTTGCTTTATTTTTAATTCTTCCAAATGTCCCTATTTTTAACCAGTTTTTTTTGAAAGAATATAAAAGTGATTTTGTTTTGTTTTTATTTTTTTTAATTTATTCAATATGTTATTTCATAATATTTTTTATATTTGTATTACTCGCAAATCCAAAGTATTTAGAGCAATGAAAATAATTAAAAAATCTTTATTACAGATATCTCAATTGTCCTATTTGATTTATAATGTTTCAAAATTGGAGTATAAAAAAAATTTATATAATCTTAGGAGGAGCCTTGCTTATTGCTGCAATTGTTCAGGTTTTACTTTTTATTATATCAAGTTCGATTCTAATTCATTTTGGAATGTCATTTATAGCTCTTTTTATAGCACTTTTATTATTTCATTCAATCAATATTCGATTAAAACAAATGAAAAAAAATTAGTTAAGTAAAAATAATGTTGATATTAAAAAATATACAAAAAAAATTAAAATAATATACATAATTTTTATTAAATGTTAAATATTGGATGATATATTCAATTTTAGGGAGGTGAATTTATGGAAGGAAAAATAGAAGAAAAACCACCATGTTTAAAAATATTAGCAGAACATGATCCTCAATATGGTGAAATATTTGAGCAACTATTTAGAGTAACTTTTTCACCTGGTGTATTAGATGTTAAAACAAAGATGCTTATTGCCATGGGGGTCAATGCTAGTACAGGTATGGGATATGGCTGTAATGAAATAGCTAAAATACTACAGAATCAAGGGATAACAAAAAAAGAGATATCTGAAGCTTTAAGAGTAGCAGCAACTGTACGAGCAATCCAGGGA
>CAZVNH010000332.1:0-2245 GCA_964628575.1 uncultured Thermoplasmatales archaeon
CCAGGTGGACTAACCGCTCCCATAACAGATACTGATCCTTCTTTATCTTTTGAACCAAGAAGCTTAACTCGCCCTGCTCTTTCATAAAACTCAGCAAGTCTTGATGCTAGATATGCAGGATATCCTTCTTCACCTGGCATTTCTTCAAGACGACCTGAGATTTCACGCATAGCCTCAGCAAGACGACTTGTACTATCAGCCATAAGTGCAACATCATAACCCATATCACGATAGTACTCTGCAATAGTAATACCAGTGTAAACACTGGCATCACGTGCTGCAACAGGCATATTACTAGTATTAGCGATTAAAACAGTTCGATTCATAAGAGGTTCACCAGATTTAGGATCTTCAAGCTCGGGAAACTCTCTAAGAACATCTGTCATTTCATTTCCACGTTCACCACAACCAACATACACAACAACTTGTGAATCACTCCATTTTGCAAGCTGATGAAGCATTACAGTATTATGAAGTAACATTGGAGCAAAACCTCCAATAAAATTATGATATGCAGGAACAGTAATATCATACACATCAGTATTTTTTTCAATCTTTTCAATATTACTTATTTTGTCATAAAAGATATCATCAAGGCTATCTGATAATTGCTGTATTAATTCATCAGTTGAAAACGAAGAAAATGTTTGGAAAGTATCTACACTCATATGCTCTTGATTTCCTACTCCAAAATAATTTGAAGTATTTACACCTGCCAATTCCAGTGGAGTATGAGGGCTTCCCATTTCTCCATATACCATTTCAAGGAAATGAGATGATGCTGGAACTATATCAATAGCAGTATATCCCTTTTTTCCATCAGATAGATATTTCTTGATTTTATTAAACTTTTTCGTATCTTTTTTACAACAAGTAAAAAATTTAGAAATTTCTTTTTTACCACGAATGAAAATACGATAATATGAACGATTATTAATTATTCTTCGACGTAGAGAATAGATAATTCCAAGACGAAGAAGTAGATATGAAAGATGGATCTGCATTTGTTTACTAGCTGTAGTAAGTTCTAATTCATTCCCTTTTTTTGATACATGGCCATCACAATCAAAATAAGCACTAAGAAAATGATATGCAACATTATTAGGTGATTTTAATATTATTTTTGGAATAGTGCATTTCTGTGATTTCTTCTCAGCTGGAACTCCCAAGGAAATAAAAAAGTTCCTAAGAAGTCTATTGTTTATCACAGAGTATTTTACTGTTCTATCTTGAGCTTCAACTGGATAAATATGAAATAAATCAAAAGCTATCTTATTAAATCGTTTTCTTAAAGAATCATCATTATTATAAAAATAAATACCACCATGTTTTTTAATACATCCATCACCTATTATATATCCTAAAAACTCTGCAAATGATTCATCAATTTCTTTTGGGATATGAACTGGTATACCACTTGTTTGTCCTTTGATAATGTTACATGATATATCCATATTAAGAAAATCTGATAATTTATATACGAATTCAACAGTTGGATTGTTTTTACCTAAATAATATCCAATTAAAACATCATAATTAATATCTAATAAATCTGCTAATTCTTTTTTTGTCTTGGTTTTCTTTAAAGCTTTATCAATTAAATTAGGGATGTTATTTAATAAAGATTTATCAGCAATTCTTTCTTTTTTGAAAAAATGATTTATATCAATATATTGTGTTTTACCTTTAAATTCTATTTTACGAGGCATTACAAGATAATCTCCAACAAATAAATCCCTTGATTCTTTTTCTTTTATTTTTAAATCAGGTGATATCGTCATTAATTTATGAACAGGAGTAATTTTTGCAACTCTTCCAGTACGAGTTGTTATTTTGTAGATACAATCAGTTTTACCTTTATATACAACATTTGCGTGTCCCTTTATTAAATGTTTTCTATCAAAAGAAAAAATAGGTATAGGATCAGTTAGGTGTGTAAAAGATTCAGATGCTTGTTGAAAACTATTTCCTTCCTCTTTATATTGTTCATATAATTCTTCCATTGTAGAAATTGTACCATCTGATAGTTGAATAGGAGTATCTGGCGTTACACATTTTCCAGTCCCAAACCCACCAGGTATAGCGGCAGTACCACCCTTTGCAATTGGAAAGAAAGTATCAATAATACGTTGACCTGTGATAAGAGGAAGAGTTGGATCAAACTTTTTTGCAACAGGCCTAGGTTTCCTAACTGGCCAATATTGAAGAAGTTTAATCTTTTCATCACCATTATTTGTTGAAACAA
>CAZVNH010000332.1:2255-3251 GCA_964628575.1 uncultured Thermoplasmatales archaeon
CAACTGCTACTTCATCTTCAACAGTATAATCTCCTTCTTTTTGTATTGATTTAATCCTTCCGGAAATATCAGGAGGAACAATTATTCTATGTGTAATAATAGATGTTTCTTCTATTTCACCAATTACGTCACAACCGGATACCTTTTCATCTTTTTTTATAGTTGGTTTGAAATGCCATTTCTTAGTTCTATCAAGAGATGGTGCTTCGACCCCTCGTGAAATAAAATCACCTGTTTTTAAAACAAGGCTAGGTAAAGGCCTTTGGATACCATCATATATATTTGTAAGAAGCCCTGGACCTAACTCTACAGAAAGTGGAAGACCAGTTGAAATAACTTTTTCACCAGGTTTTAAACCTACTGTATCTTCATAGACTTGAATGATTGCATTATCCTCATTTAGTCTAATTATTTCACCCATCAAATTTTCTTCTCCGACTCTAACTACATCATACATTTTAGCTCCACGCATTCCATCTGCTTCTATAACAGGGCCAGAGATTCTAATGATACGTCCTTGCTGAGTTTTCTTATCCATTTTTTTCCTCCTAAACATTAATTAATTATTTATTAACCTCAATTCCAACTGCTTTCTTTATTAAATGTGATACAAAATCCACATGATCCTTTTTATGTCCTTTTTTATCAGGGATTTCAACAATTATAGGTATGTTATGCACAAGCCTGAAATCCTTCAGATATTTTTCTAAACATTCAGCTATATTTTCAGTTATAAAAATAATTCCAATATCATCATATTCAATTATTTTAAACCATAATTCTTTTTCATCACCGTTTGGTACAAATATCTCTTTTATACCCGCAAGTCTAAGACCTACTGCTGTATCTTTATCACAAAAACCTGCTATTTTCATGATGATACCTCTGTGATTAGCATTTTTTTAATAAAATCAGATGATAAACCCTCGCTTATTCCTTTAGCAATAACCTTTAAATTTTGAATTTCAAATTCTTTTGAAATTAGGAATCTAATAG
>CAZVNH010000333.1:0-3243 GCA_964628575.1 uncultured Thermoplasmatales archaeon
TATCAGGATCATCTTGCTGACTAGGAACTTTTGATCTATCACCTTTTGGATCGGTTAATGCACCTGCAAGAGTTATATCTCTTTCTTGAGCACTTAGTAGCCAGTTTCTAAGTCTTTTATGATAACCTGTTTTTAAATCGTTATCTATATCAAAAGTTGCTGCCCACATAGCATTTAGAGCATTAAATCCAGCACATCGACCACCTGTACAGGTACCAGTTAAATTAAATATTAATCTCTTCATTTTAACATTAGCTATCATATCATTTGCACTTTGTAGAATTGATAAATAGCGGACTATTGGTTTTTTAGAAATAATAGATTTTGTTGTAAGAATATCTTTATATTCAGGTTTTAGTGCTGCATCAAATATTTGAGCATGGCCTTCTATTGTTCGTTTGGTTAAAGGATGAGTTGTAACATCATTTATTAGTTCACCAAATTTGTAAATATTGGGCCTCATTTTTTTAAGACTATCTTTGTATTCCTTAGATGTTTTCATTTATTATTGCTCCTTATATTTAAAGATCCATTCACACCATAAATCATCAGGATGTTCATCAGGTGGACAAACATTACATATAACTTCAATATTGGGATTAATTTCTTTTGCAAATGATTTTAAAAATCCAAATCTAACAGGTTTACATCCAAATTCAACAAGATCTTTTTTAAGTCTGGTATTTTGTACCCGACATTTAACATTTCTAATTATTCCTTTATCTTTTTTTATAGTTAATTCTTTATCATCTAAATCCATTGACCAACCTGAATAACTCAAGGCTTTCATTAAAGAAGGTATATCATTATTTTTAATATCAAATAATTCTTTAATTTTGCGAGCTTCAATTTTTCCCATAACCTCCCAGACCTTTCTATCTATTTCTGTTGCAATTTCAGTTCCATATTTCTCTTCTATAAATAGATAGTAAAAACCATCAACTGCCCACATATTTCGAAGATGCATAAATACAAAATCCGCGATTTTATCTTTTGGAATATTTTCAATTAGCTCTCTTTCCTTTTCTCGACTAATGCTACCTACCTCCAAATTAATAAAATAAAATTATTGATGGGTTTTTTATCCCATCTTTTGTTTAACTGCTTCTGTTAATTTTGGAAGAACATCATAAAGATCTCCGACTATTCCATAATCTGCTGATTTGAATATAAGTGCATCAGGATCTTTATTTATTGCAACAACAATTCCGGAATCTCTCATTCCAGCTATGTGTTGAATTTGACCTGATATTCCAGCAGCGATATACAGTTTTGGCTTAACCTTATGGCCTGATAAACCTATCCAATGATCCTCAGGAAGCCATTTTAAATCAGCAGCTATTGGCCTGCTACATCCAACAGTTTTACCTTTTAAAACATCAGCAAGTTCTTGTACAATTTTTATATCTTCTTTATTTTTAAATCCTCGTCCACAGGAAACAATTATTTCAGCATCTTCAACGTTTACTCCTTCAGATTTCATTTCTTGTATTTTAACTATTTTTGATTGGGATTTTTCAGCTTCTACCTTATTTTTGATTATTTCCCCCTTTCGACCATTATCCTTTTTTAATGGATCAAAAGCTTTTGGTGGTACTGTAATAATAGCTGGTTTAGAGTTAAATTGCTCTATTGCAATTGCATTTCCACTATAAACTACTCGTTCTGCTGTTATTTTTTTATCTTTAATATAGATATTATTTGAATCAACCACACACCCAGCGTTAAGTATTCCTCCAAGTCTTGCAGATAGCTCTTTACCATTCTTATTTGAACCAATAAGAATCAGTTCATCTTTTGTTTCTTTTAGAATTTTTGATAAAATATCTACATATTCTTCTGCTTTGAATGAATCTTGACTTGTTTCCGCGTTATATACTTTATCTGCACCATATGCAATATATTCATTTGATAGATTATCATCAGGTTTTCCAATAATTACTGTTGTTACTTTTGTTTTCAACTCTTTAGCAAGTTCTGATGCTTTTGAAAGCATTTCGATTGTAATTTTTTTATTATCTGAATAAACAAGAACCATTTTTAATCAACCTCCAAGAACTCCTTCTTTTGCTAAACTATCAACAAGCTGTGAGACTGATTCATCAAGGTCATCTTTGTAAACTATGTTTTTCCTCTCCATAGATACACCTTTTAAATCAATAGTTTCAACAAGTGGTTTTAAATCTTTTACAAGTGAGTCATAAGTCCATTCATTAATTGGTTTATTTGCAGCTCCCAGTATCTGCATTAAACTTGGAAGTCTTGGTTCATTAATTTCTTTTGTAACAGTTATTAATACAGGATAAGTAGATTCAGACGTTACAGCTTGCTGTCCCATATTACGATCTGCAGTGATTTTATCTTTTTCAGCATCTACTTTTAATGCATAGGTTATTTGTGGAATTTTTAGTAAACCTGCTAATCTTGGTCCTATTTGACCTGAAAAAAGATCAGTAGATGCCTCTCCACAGAGAATAAGTTCGTATGATCCAATTTTTTTAATTGCCTCAGATAGAAGTGTTGCTGTCATATAATAGTCTATATTTTCAGGGGCAGTAACCAGTACTCCTTCATCAGCTCCCATTGCAAGAAGTTCTTTAATCCTTTCTTTAGCATCACTTGATCCAACTGTTAATACTGTTATTTTACCACCATGTTTATCTTTAATTTTTATAGCTTCTTCCAATGCATTTTTATCTATATCACTTATCTTTTGCGGGATTCCTTTAAGAATTGGTTTTTTTGTATTTGAATCAATCTTCATTTCTGATATATCTACAACCTGCTTTGCACAAACGATTATATTCATAATTCTTTCACTTCTCCTAGTTTTTTTTCTTTTTCAATATCTCTTAATTGCTTCCTTTTTATTTTACCACTCTGAGTTTTTGGAAGCTCATTAACAAATTCGATCTCACGAGGATATTTATAAGGGGCAGCAACTTTTTTTGAATGCTCCTGAATATCCTTAATCAGATCATCTGAAGCCTTATTTATATCATGAAGTATTACAAATGCTTTAACTATTACACCTCTAATTTTATCTGGGCTTGCAACAACTGCACATTCTAAAACATCTGGATGAGATATAATAGCTGACTCAACTTCAAAAGGAGATATCCTATAACCCGCTGCCATTATTAAATCATCATCACGCCCACTAAACCAATAATATCCATCTTCATCCTGATAAAGTATGTCACCTGTTAAAAACCAACCGTTTTTAAAGCTTTTATTTGTTAT
>CAZVNH010000334.1:0-3240 GCA_964628575.1 uncultured Thermoplasmatales archaeon
CTTTTAGACAGAATTGATATTCGTATTCCAATGGAATCTATTCTTACTAATAAGCTACTAATTTAAAATTTCTAGCCTGCACCCCTGCATCCGGGTGGAAATTCGATTTGGGGCAAAAGTACTTGACAAAATTCAATTAAGCTGCTCTTTTTCTGAACATATCTTGTAATTGATTGTTGAGTATCGCTAATCTCACATCTAAAACAGCTTTGTTATCTTTTATTGTCCAGCGCATTCCATTATCTTTAAACCTCTTTCCAACAATAAATTTACAGGCACCTTCAACCATACCTGAACCAATTGGATATCCTTCTTTTCTATATGTATAGTAATCCATTCGCGTTTTATTATTTTCAAAATAATTTATATGTGTCACAGCTTCATCATTATTCTTCAGTCTATTTGAAAGCCAATCCTGTTTCATTTCTTCAAGTACTTGAATTATTTCACCTTCATAAATCATTTCTTTCCACCTTTCCAATTTTTTAACTTTACTATTTTTAAGTTGTTCACAAAAAGCTGCTAAATGCTCTATCGCATGATAAAAATCGAGTATTCCAATAGAATCTGGAAAATAATTTAATTGAATCTTCCAATTTGTTTTTGCACCATCAGCAATAAACACTACTTTTTTTGCTTTCATCAGTCCCATCATAAGACCTGTTTTCCTAGCATATTCTTCAAATGTGTACCCAGGACCATAATTTGCACCATACCATCGTTCCCTACTTACTTCATTATAAATCTTTTCTATCGTAATCACATTACATTGTTTGTATTCAGTTTTTTGTTTTTTAACAGCATGCCCTGTAACTCCTTCTATTTGAAGTAATTGTGGGCTCATCGTGCCATCAACTTCAGCAATCAGTAATTCACATTCTTTATTTTGATGTTCCTGTGGAATATTTTTTAAAGGATCATGGCAGATTATTTCACCAATCTTTTCTGTGTTGGATTGTACAGTAGTTCCACTTACTTTGAATCCTATAGTAGTTGAAAGTTTTTTTGCAGAACTTTCAAAAGGTTCTGTTCCTCCAAAAAATGATAATAAATATGTCATCAAAGGAGTAAATCCTTTGCAATTCTTGATACCCAATTTTACATCAAGGGGGCGATAACATCCTCCACCTTCAATTTTATAACTTCGTCTCTTTACTTGAGAAATACTTCCAAACCGATTTTTTAATGAAACTGATCGAGTATCACTATATCTTGCTCTTTTATCATTAACAAAGATTGTATTTTCAACAGTAGGCTCAGGTAGATTTGTGAGCACATTTTTAAGTAAAATACTACCAAAATTATTTATGAACATCAGTATCTTTTCTTCTGCTTCATAAAGTCCGTATTCATTTGCAATAATTTTTTCTCGCAAATCATTGACAATTTGCTCTGCTAAATGTATAAATTCTCTTATATTTTTCATGTCTATCCTCCCAATTGATATTTACTTATGGAGAGGATAGACTTATTTTAGTATACAATGTCAATGGTTTTTTTTATAAAAAAAACCCCGGATTAAACTTCCACCTAATTAAACAGCAATTCTCGGTACTATAAATTTATTATAAAAATTTACAGATAACTTTATGCTTTATTTAAAATTATTATCATTTTTTTATTTTTAAAAAATATTTTTTCGCAATAATTGCTTTTTCAGGCTTCTTATCTTATTTTCTATTAATTATTGAATTATAAGGGCATACCTATCCCATATTTATTTATGAGATGCAACTTTCTTAATATATTCCAAATCTGGAGGAGAATGAATATGTTCCAGTAAATGATGCCATGAATCAAATACTATCAGTCGAAATGCTACTCTGATTGTATTCCAATATTCAACTCGAGCACTAAATGTAGCTCTTGCTGCAATATATAAAGCATCAGATAACTCAAAAATTTGATGAAAGAAAAATGCAAGTAGATTTAATAAAAATAGAGCTTCGTTTAAGTTTTTGTCACCATGTCCAAAATTATGATCAATATGGTAACCTTGATTTTTCAATGTATTGAAACACTCATTTTCAATTTTCCAGCGAGCACGGCCACCACGCACTATCTTTTCAACATTTTCATATGTGATTTCTATATCAGTAACCCAAACGTTTTTGAAAGTAGTTTTTCCATTTTTATTTTTAATTGTAAGTTGAACAAAATTGACTAATGGGCATTTTTCATTATTATTTAATGGAACACTATTAATCCATTCATATGAATATGTCTTCCCCTTTTTTTTTATTTCCAATTTATCAAGAAGGTTCTTTTTTCTTAAACTCTCAACATCAGCATAAAGACTTTTATGATCTTTAGGTTTTGCAGTCAAAATATAAGAATATGCGTATTCGGCTAACATTTCAATAAAAGGTTGTTTGGAAAAAAGACTGTCCGCTACTATAGTCATAGCTAAACGGGGGTGGTCTTTTCTTATTTTCTCTATTATGCGTTTTCCTGCATTTATTTCGCAATCCTGTTTTTCACTTCCATCAGTTTTTTTAATAAATTCCGGAGCTAATGGAATAACTTGGCTTTTATCCGGATGCACTAAAGTTGCTTGGAGAATCTGATGATGGAAGGTAGTTGTTCCATTTTTATGTTTTTGGGTTAAACATTTTTTACATCCGATTTTGTTTGAAGAAAAATAGTCTGATCCATCAAGTGTAATAAGATACGAATTATTAAAAAACTTAAATTGATCAAGTAATTTTGCACGCTGAAGTAAAGAAAAGTATTGCTTGAAAACAGGAATAATCGACTCATATGAATGTTTATCAATAACATCTCTTAATTGAGTACTTTTTGGGATTTCGTTTACTTTGAAAACTGTATTAAGATTATGTTGTCGATATTTGTTATACAATTGTTTTTGAAATTCTAAAAGTGATTTATCTTGAAAGTAGAATAAGGCAAAAGCACATTTATAAAAATTAGGTAGAGGATAATCGATTAGCTCTTGTACTCGATGATCCTCTATTTCTTCAAATGATGATTGTAAAATAGCCAGTAAAGCCGAGAAATGTAATTTTTTTTTTGGCCTTTTGTGCTTGCCTCCCATAAAAGGTATAATAAAAAATAAATAAATAAATGTCTAGTACTAGACGTCTGTTGAGTAGTTTTGGTGTAAATCATTACGAAAAAATTAGGGCCGAGAATTGCTGGCTCCAATCATTTTTACTTGACAAGTATAATCAAAAATGATAAACATTTTCGTAACATATTATTTTTCGAAAGGAAATGAAT
>CAZVNH010000335.1:0-3234 GCA_964628575.1 uncultured Thermoplasmatales archaeon
TACCTGGACCTAAAAAAGTTAAAAGACTATCATAGCAAGTTGTCATTTCACCAACAACCGGGCCATATTGTTCTATAACCTGTTTCATATGTGTATCATCGCCTGGATATACCTCATCCCAATCCTTTATTTTTACAGCATTTATCGCCCAATTAGGACAATTTTTACTAGCATCATTGCAATTACAATCAATACCATTTGCAGCATTAGTATAAGGAAAACATGTCTCAGTTGTAACACCAGTGTTTTTCATATAATCTAAATAAGTATCCAAATATACTGATGGATTAACACATCTTCCACCACAACAGAAAAACAGATGAGCCTCTGATAAATCAACACCTGAGTTTACCTGATTTGAATACTGAAGAAATGTTTCAACTGCACCTATCGTTCCAAAAGCATTACAAGAATCACACGAACCTTGATATCTTACAGGAGTTGTCCAATCCTTTCCATTAACATTTCTCCATGTAAATCCATATGGAGCTACCTTATTTCCATATGTTTTGAAGGCAAAATCGATATTTGGTTTTGGATGCTGGCCACCCCAAGAATCCACTGTATAATATAACTGGCCATTTCCATAAAGATTACCTATTGCTGCACCCCAAAAATAATTATGAACATCGTTTCCACCACGAGGTTCTAAAACCAAGTAATAAGTATGACCTGGTGTTACTTTAAAATCTTGAAAATCAAATCCAATCCATCCAAAATTTGTACCAATTTGACTTCCAGATTTAGACACTGTTGCTAGATTATTTCCTAGTAAATTTTCACGAATTGAAAACTCAAGATTCCATGGAGGATTTCCTATTTTTGCTAAATATAATTCAACTCTTGTTATTTCTTCTAGAGAAGGTTGAAACGATTGAGCATACCATGAACAAGTCCATTGAGTCCAAGAAAAACCAAAATTTGTTCCATCATAAATTGGTTGTTGCTGATCAACTTGATCATTAGATGATATTCCATTCACTGTTGCTATGTTTATTAAAATAAATATACAAATTATAAATCCTACAATTTTTTTCATTTTTTTTCCTCCCTAATAATGAAAATAGTATAACTTATATGCAATAATTATTATTAAATATTATTATAACAATTGTTAATTACAACAAATTGTAATAATAAATGAAAAAAAGATATCTTTATATTAATAAGTTTAGAGAAAACTCAGACTGAATAGCTAATTTTTTTTTAAAATTCTTTAGATCACAAAATATTATAATCATAGGTGTCAATTAATAAGGAAATTGGAATAAAGTCAACATCGTTATAAATTTTGTAATAACTAATTCAGGCTTGGCCCATTTTTATATTTTTTTCATTTTGACATTTTTGAAAGAAAAATATAAAAAGTATAATGGTCATTATACTAATGATGATTATAGAAAGATCTGAAACTGATGATATTAAAAAGATAAAAAAATGGATTTTAATATATGGTAGAAGAAAAACTGGAAAAACATTTCTTGTTGAAAATTTTTTAAAATATGATGAATACTTCTTTGTAAAAAGAGATCGCAGTATACTTTCAAAAAAAGACCAAAAAGAAATAAATTATGATACTTTTATATCAATTATTGAAAGGGAACTATCAAATAAAAAGACAATAGTAATAGATGAATTCCATAGATTAGATGATGCTTTTTTTGATTTCATTCATTATATAGATAAAAATGGAAAACTCATTTTACTTTCTTCCACTTTATTTCTTTCAAAAAAACTTTTTTCGTCAAAATCACCGATACTTGGATTTTTTGCAGAGGCTCATATTTCAATAATCAGCTTAAAAGATACATTAAGGCATCTAAAAAGATATAGGATGGATAAGAAACAATTATTGGAAATGGCTATCCTTTTCAGAGAGCCTTTAATGATAGATTATTTCGATGAAAAAGAAGATCCAAGAAAAATAATTGCTCAAATTGTTGTTCATAGTATAAAAACAGTTCCAGCTTTAATTGGAGAAGTATTTATTGAAGAGGAAAGAAATATTTCAGCAGTCTATGAAGGTGTTTTAAGAGCAATTGCAAATGGCAACACTGTTTCAGGTGAAATATCTAGTTACTTATTTTCAAGAAAATTATTAAAAAAAGATGATCCAAGTTTAATACAACAATATTTAAAGAATTTAATTGAATTTGGAATAATTAAAAGATTGAAAGTTTATGGAAAAAATAAACTTGTTTACAAGCATGTATCGCCCTTATCAAGGATATTTTACTATGCAGATGAAAAATATAATATATCTGAACGAAAACTAAATAAAAAAGAGATGGAGAGGATAATTGATGAGTTAATGCCTATTATCGTTGAAGATAATATTAGACATTTTTTATCTGAAAGATATGGTCTTGAAGAGGCTCTTTTTGAAGCAAAGGATTTTGATGCTGATGGTTGTTTAATGAGATTTAAAAAACCAGAGATTGCTTTAGAGGTTAAATGGAGAAAAAATATTGATATTGAGAAGGTTGAGAAAAATCTTAATATATTAAAGGCTAAAAAGAAAATGCTCTTTGTCCCTGATAAAAAGACGGTTAAAATTAAAAATACCGATATTAAAATTATTGACATTTCTGACTTTATTTAGTATATGTATTTCTACATATATTTTGTTTAAATTATCCAATTTAGAATACATATATCTCTTATTCAATTCTGGCCGGGTCTATTTAATTTCCTTCTATTATTTTATATGGAAATAGTATATTTAAAAATAAAGAGAAGGTTAGAATAGATTATTATTAGAAAGAAAATAAAATTGTTATTAGAAGAATTATAAAATTATTGTAAAAAATAGAAAAAAGAGATGGTTTTAGTTTATAGTTCTATTAGTAGCTGTTGTGTATATTTGCAGGAAAATATTGATGGTTCTCAATAAATCTAACGAATGGATTCTTATCATAACCCCGTGATCTTGAAATAACACAAATCCTTGGATCTGACCATTCGCTAACAGCTCCAAAATCATCTTTTGCTCTAACCTTTACCTCATATGTGCCATCTTTAACCCAAATATGTGATTCAGTATGTGTTTGTCCAGAAGGAAATGGGCCGACCCAATAATAAAGTATGTTATCTCCCCAGGACCACTGATACCATATTTGATTTACATCAGGATCCGTAGTTTTTGTAGAAAACTCATATTCAACATTCTTTTTCATTATGAATTCTCCACCAACTGGCCTATCAGGTTTTTCTGGAGGGCTATTTGTTGACTGC
>CAZVNH010000336.1:0-3221 GCA_964628575.1 uncultured Thermoplasmatales archaeon
TCTTTATCGACATTTTTAATATCAAGTATAGGTGTTTTTTCAAGTACTTTTGTAAAGTTGCTTGTAATACCTGTAACATCACCTTCATCAAGATTTTGTAAAGCAATTTCATAGTGTGGCTCTTCATCAGTTTCAGAAAAAATTGCTCCAAATATAAGAATAAGTAATACTGGAAACATTAATGTCCAAAAAACAGTACCTTTACTTCTAAGCCATTGTTTTATACTTGACCGAAGGTCAGTAAGAATAAATCTTAGATTCATTATGATACCTCTCGTAGTCTTGAACCAGTTAATTTAAGAAAGATTTCCTCAAGATTTGAACGATGAATATCTACACCAGAATATTCAGTGCATTCATGTTTTAATATCGATAGAATATCAAGAACTTTTTCCTTGTATTCAATTTTAACTTTTATATCTCCATTTCCTGCTTTACTTGCCTTAAAACCTTCATTAATAAGAATATCAACTATCCCTGGAGTTTTACAATTCTTAATATGCAAAACACTTCCTTCGCCATGTTTTTCAACAAGTTCATCAAGTGAACCTTCAGCAATTATATTTCCTTTATGTATTATAATGATACGATCTGCAAGATACTCTGCCTCTTCCATATAATGAGTTGTTAGAAAAACAGTTTTTCCCTTATTACGAAGTCCTGCAATAACCTCCCAAACCTCTCTTCGAGCTTTTGGATCAAGACCTGTTGATGGCTCATCAAGAAAAACAATATCAGGATCATTAACAAGGGATATAGCTACACCAACTCTTTGCTTAAGACCACCTGATAAATCCTTGTATAATTTATTTGCTTGATCTTTGAGATCCATAGCATTAATAACTTCATCAATATTTGCTTGTTTTTTATAAAGCATTGAAAAATATATCAATGTCTCTCGTACTGTTAACCTTTCAAAGGAATGAAATTCCTGAGGAAGAATACCAATATATTCTTTAACTTCATTAAAAGAATTACTAATATCTTTATTAAAAATTTTTATTGTACCTGATGTTGGTTGTCTTATTGACTCTATCATCTCAACAGTTGTAGTTTTTCCTGCGCCATTAGGTCCTAGAAAAGCAAAAACTTCTCCTTTATTGACTTTAAAGGATATACTATTAACCGCCACTAGATCTCCATATTCTTTTCTTAGATCTATAACCTCAATAGCTGCTTCATTATTGACTTTTAATTTCTCGAAAGTAACTTTACCAGTTGTATTACATGAGGGACAGGTTATTTTTACAATCTCACCACAATCACCTGTAACAGGAACTACATTACCACAATTTGGACAACGAACTGTCTTTTCAACCAACTATATTCCCTTCAATTAACCAGGTGCATATAAAAACAAGTATTTAGCTTTAAGGTTTATAAATTATAGAGTAAACATGGATGTTAGGTATTTATCAAAAATTTTCCAGGTTTTGATATACTCAAGTTTTCAATAATCGACTTAGATGATAAAAAAAATGAAGTTAGTAAATAAAGATGTAAAAATTATAGCAGAAACTATACTTACTACCTTGATGAAGATTAAAGTCATATAACCAGTAGATGGCAAGGTAAAAAATGAGAAAGAACAAACATTCAACAGGAGAAAAATAGGCATAAGGACTAAGCTATTTTTGTTTGTTCAATTGACATAAATCTGAGAAAGAATTAAGTACGAATTTGAAATAAAGTGTCATTAGTATTCAAATTATAGATCTCTAAACCTTTCTATATAAAATAGGAAGTTCATATTTTGTAGGCGCTGGACATCTTTCAATATCAAACCAACGAACTGGCAATCTATCCATAAAAAGTATGTATCCCCTAATAAGTTTTATAAATCCAGTTTTCTCAGTTCCCCAATAATTATGATACCATGTATTATGTGAATCTAAAAAATCTTCATTTGGGTTGTTGTTAATGAAGTTATTGTAATATATCTCATTATCTATTGATTTCTTTAAATAAATACCTTTTTTATTATTATTCTCAATATTATTAAGAAAGATTTTATTATTATCTGACAAATCATCTACAAAAATACCCACCTCGTTATTAATAATATTATTCCAAAAAATAACATTATCTTCAGTACTTTCAATTCTTAACCCACGATAATAACCTTTAACAAAATTACCAATTACTTCATTACTTCCACCATCTTTCAAATAAATTCCATCAAAAGAATAATCAGATGTATTAATACATTCTATGTAATTATAACTAATATTATTATAACTATCATTATAAACATGACCTGCAATATAAATCCCATATCCTATTCTTTCATATCTTATAATATTATTCGAAATTTTGTTATAATTTCCACAGCTAATTTCAATAATACCTGAAATTGTATTAAAATCTATTAGATTATTATCACCATTCTCAATAAATATTCTACCATTAGTAATTATATTTGAAAATAATACATTATTATCAATAATATTATCACCAGACAATTCAATTGAGAATACTGGTGAATCTATTTCATTATAAGAAATATCTGATCCCGTTATATATCCACCTATTCCAATACTATTTTCAATAAATATATTATTCTTAATATTTTCATTATATCCACTCGGATGTTTTATAAAAATTCCATATTGATAATTTTTAATTATATTATTGAAAATTTTGACATCATTTGATTCGATATATAATCCATCATATACAGGGAAATCTCCAATAAAATTCAAGGTAAAGTTACAAATATGAACTCCATCTACAATAATCTTGATGTTTCTATCTTTTTCAGCACATATTATTGTGTTATTTTTATTTTCTCCTGATAAAATAATATTAACATCAATTATTAAATTTTCTTGATAAGTTCCATTTTTAACACAGATACACATCCCAAAACTTGCATTGTTAATAGCATCCTGAATCTTTGCAAAGGCATCTATACCTATATAATGTGGATTAGGATCATCAGGTACAAACACTTCTTTATTATATGGTAAATCACTCCAGTTATCATTTACCCAAATATCACAATCACAACACCAATCACTGGCACCTATTTCTTCTATATTTGATCCTATCATATTTAATCTTGAATCCAAATTGATAAGCATATTATTCGTTTTCATTACTCCAGTAACTGATGAAATAACCGATCCAAAAAACAAACCAATCACTACTAAAACTATATATTTTCTATGTCTTACTTTCCTCATAAAAATTCTTCCTCCACTATAAAAAATGTATAATTT
>CAZVNH010000337.1:0-3218 GCA_964628575.1 uncultured Thermoplasmatales archaeon
ATTGTGGTACTTCCCTCTTTTACTTCTATTAGTTGATTTTGAACATTATATATATAAGTTCTTGTTCCATCTGATGTTAGATTACCCCTCTGGTCATGTGTATAGGTTTTACCTGTTGACGTTAATATTTCATTAGCAGTATTGTAGTCATAGGTTGTTGTACTTGAACTACCCTCTGTTACTATCTTGCTTGTCCTGTTGCCAAGCAGTCCATCATTTCCTTCATACTTGTATTCTATTTTCTTCGTAATTTCGTCACTGCTGTTGTAATATTCCTCTTTAGTTAATTGATTTACAGTATCATAATAATACTTAGTGTATTCTCCGGTTTTTTGGTCAGTTATTTGCGTTAAATTACCATTATCATCATATTGGTCATGTGTTAAATCAGATATAATATTACCAAGATTATCCTCAGTCCATATTCTGATTATATTACCAGCTGCATCATAATTCTTGTATGTGAGGTAATGCCGTTCACCTTCCTCACCAACCCAGCTTTTTGCCAGTTTACTCTGCTCATTATACATAAATGCAGCTTCACTATCATTTGGACCATTTACATTAATATTAAAACCACTTAAATTATAATCGTAAACTACATTATTATCTGTACCAAGTACCGAGTTAATTATTTTAGTACTCTGACCTGCTGTGTTATATTCATATGTTTTAGTATGTGTACTGCCTCCTATCTGCGGATACGTTACACTTTGTAATCTATCAAGGTCATCATAGGCATAGGTTGTTGTTACCCCGCTTTTATTCTCAGAAGTCAAGTTGCTGTTTGCATCATAACCAAATGACCATGTTGTTGTATCTCCCGTATAGGTTATATTTGTTAACCTGTTTGCATTGTCATAAACATAGTGTATCTCTTTACTATCAGTATATTTTATATCTGTAAGGTTTGCATTTTTATCATATTCCAGGTCAGTTTCTCTCCAGTTTGAATCTGTTACCGTCTTTGGTAGTCCAAGCTCATTGTATTCTACTTTTATCGTGGTATTAATATACCCTGAGGTGTTATTATTATCTATTTGTAGTGTATTTACAGAAGATGTTGCATCATAGGTATATATGCTTTTTAATTCTTGTGGATTCTCCACAGATTTTATCCTGTCAAGGTCATCATAAGTGTAATCATATATATTGTTTTTAGCATCTGTTACAGTATCCAAATTCCCTCTGGTATCATTTGATATTGTAACGCTTTTCCCAAGCTGATTTGTTGCTTTTGTCAGATAATTGCGGTTTGTATCATATTCAAATTTCGATTCTATTTCTTGTTCCCACACTCTTATTGAATCGAAGTACATTGTACCTGAAGTTGCAGCTGAAACACCCAGCCCCACCTTTATTTTAGTAATATTTGAATTAACTGCTTTTATTTCATCGTAGGATTTTGATATCGTTACCCTTGTCCAGTCTGTTGTACCAGTTATATGCGGTTCACTTGTAATTTGTCCCAGATAATTGTCTGAGCTTCCATATAAGTCAAATAAAAGAACTGCTCCACTTCCAGTTACATTTTCAGTTTTTATTAGAGCACTTGCTGAATATGTCTTACCATCTTGTATTTCTTCAAAATGGAATGTATTGACCTTTGCCCAGTCAGGTAGATTGGACATTTTTATCATTTTGTCCCCATTATACGGTTTGTAGTCATCAGGGATTTGTGTTCCACCCTGCCATCCATCTGTTTTATCAACCCATTCAACATTATATGTCCCTGCTGTTTCACTATGTACCACCGGCCATCCATCAGGCCATCCTGTCGAATCTTCATCCTGCTCAAAACTGCCGTTTTCAGCCATATTATACGCACTCATAAATGCATGGGGTGAGCCGCCAAGCCTTACTTTCAAATCATCAAACCATGCTTTTCCTGTCTGGTTTTCAAGTTTTCCAAATATTAATATTTGTTTAAAGTCTTTTGAAGGTATTATTTCGGTTTTTTTATACTCCCAGCTACTTCCGGATTTATTAAAGTCAAAACCATACCATCCAGTTGAATCATCTTCATAAATAAACTCGGCCAGTATACTGAAATCTCCACCTGTGGGTGATACTCCCTGAGGTTTTGCCCAGCCCGAAACATGAACAGGGGTTCCTTTTTTACCTTCAAGATTTACGGTTTGGTAAAAATACTTATTTGATGAATTACCATTAATCAGTACTGAATAATTGCCTGAATGCTTTTCATCATAAACAATCCCATCACCTGATTGAATATTTAAACCGGAGTATACCCATCCATCAGGTTCATAGTCCGCATCAACATCTGTTTCAAGGCTGTCATTACTTAATAGGTTATATTGATTTATTACAGGTCCATATTCAAATTGTATGTTATCAAACCATGCTGTTCCAGTATCATTTACCTTCAACACTACTTTTGCATAATTTGCATCAGTTGGTGATAGTACCCTTGCACCCTTTCTTAACCAGCTATCCTCATTTCCATATGCATCAACTGTCGCCGCTGTATTTGACCATGTCTCTAGCAAATCTTCATTAATGTCATACCAACGGATATCTACAGTAGCCCCACCTCCATTGGCACCAACCGTACCAGTTTTAACAAACCAGCTGACATTATACATGCTTTCCGGGCTAACTTCTATAAAATCACTTAATAATTTTGCTTTCTGACTTTCCAGTGTACCAGTGGATGTCATTTTTACCGAGTTTTTTCCGTTCCTTTTTACTGAAGAATCATTTACAATTTCTCCACCTGTTCCCTCTCTTGTCCACCTCCATGGAGTAGGAGTAGATTCGGTCTCAAATCCAGAATTTGGTGCAAGGTTTTCACCAATGCCAATGGGATTACTCTGAGTTGTAACATTGCCATATGCATCATAGGAATAAACAGTTGTTGAATATGCAAAATCAACTTTTCCTGATAAATGTCTACTTGAATCATAGTAATTTTTTGTAGAATGTCCGGCATAACCTATAGAATGAACTTGGTCATCATATGAGTTATAGCTCCTATTTGAAACATCTTGAAGAATATTTTTAGTCCTAACTATATCTCCTTTTTCATTAACATCTATAATCATTGGTGTAGGAGAAGGAGTAAGTAACTGTTTAGGAGTTATTATTTGAATCATATTGTTGCTTTGATTCCATCCATACTGGGCATTAATATCAAGCCCGTCTTTCTCCTTTCTAACTTCCACTACATATCCATTATAGTTTGTTTTATACTCGGT
>CAZVNH010000338.1:0-3213 GCA_964628575.1 uncultured Thermoplasmatales archaeon
AGGTATATATGATGGGTTTGTGTCTTTATATGATGCATATAATCTTGTTGGAGTAAACTCAGTCATATAGTTATCAAAAACATATTCACAAGCAAGTTCTCCTTCGAGATAGTTTGTTCCAGAGTCATCATGAGAATCTCCACCTATTCCAACTATTTTTTCATACCAATTTGTTTTATGTTTAAGCCGTTCATAGTCAATGATTCTTGTAACTACATTTGATACTTCTTTTTCGTCTCTGCAGGCTAATCTACCGATATAAACATCTGGGTAAAGATCCATATAATCTCTTGGAGGATTAATAAATTGTCTCCATGCTGCGAAATATCCATCTCTTTCACCATTTCTATCATTATCCCATGTTTGGAATACACCTTCACCGTCGTAAATATCAGCATAGTATAAATCTCTGATAAATCCTGGATCATAGGTTCCACCTGAATCTCTAAGGTTTGTATATCTAACTGGTAGATGCCAGTCTGCTGTCCCCTGATTTGGATCATCTCTTGGGTTGCCATAGATTTTGGAGTTTAAACCACCTACAAGCATTACATATTTCATATCCCATGTATCAAGAGCATCTTTTATGAAATATTTTATCTGCTCTGGTTTGTCAACCCCTGAATATTCACTATAGATATCTTCAAGGGTTTTTAAGGTTGTTTTTATATTAAATCTTTCTTTATGTGTTATTAGTGGTTGTAATTCATCTGAAAATAATTTTGGTGCGATAATTACTAAATCATATGTAGGTAGTGTTGGAAATGGTGATTCATCAGGTTCTTTAAAGGATACCTTTACATCTATATTTTCAACATATTCAATTGTATCAGTTGTTGGACTATACCTTGCTGGAAACATCCTAATTGTTAGAAATGTTGCATGTTCTCCATTTTCGTCAAGTCCTCCACCTGTGAAATAGTCAAACCATTCGTTTGGATATACATCAGCTGAGTTGTAAACTGTTTCATCCATAATGTATTCTGGTTCGTGATCTTCCATATCAGAAATCACATTTTTTGGTGTAGGAAGAATCTTATTTGATAACTTTATAGTTTTAATATTTTCTACTTCACAAGAGATATCAGTTATTTTAGTTCCAAATGGAAGGTTTATGTTTTCTCTATATATTGGAAGCAGAGGTTCTCCTTCATGTCTTAGATAACCATTTGTTCCACTAAATTCTAATTCAATAAATTCATTTTCGTTGATTTGCGTTTTAATTATAGTTGGTTCTAAAAAACTCTTTTGAATTTGTTCTGTTTTCTCAAATGATTGTTGTTGTACATCAGCTTTCTTACTTATGCCTAATGCAGCAAAACTACTCAAAATTAGTAAGCCTGCTACAAAATATACTGCTTTATACACCATTCGTACCCCCTATATTAACATTTTTTAATAATGGTTTTTATATTTATACTTTGTGTATAATTATATTAGTAACACATAATATTTATATTTTTAGTATTAATTTATCGTTTATTGTCGATGATTATTATAAAAGATGTTAGACGGGGGGAAGAATTTAAGGTGGTAAGGAGAGGAGGTGAAAGGATGAGAAAAATTTTTTTTCTCGCCCCCGTCTACAACTATGTATCTAATTTTGTAAAAAGGGTTTAAAAGGTTTTATTGTACAAATATTACCTAATTTCTTTACAATTCTTACCTGAAATAAAATTAATCAAATAAGTAAAAAAATTATATCTATTGTTTTTTTGTTGTTTTACTTACAACTTTAGTCATTAAATAATTTTTAATATCTTCTGGATTGGTACTATCTATTCCAAAATATTCAGGAAACAACTTTGTTGTTGTAAGCATCTCAGTTGATTTGAATTTCTTTGAATGAACTAATTTTAATGATGTTAAGTCATCAACATGGTCATATGCTTTTGTACCAATCATTCTTCTTAAATTTGATTGTTTTAATGGCTGATGAAAGGCAATTAAAGTAAGAGTTTTTAAAAGATTATCATCAATCTCAGGCTTTGCAACCATTATTGTCTGATCTGCATATTGTTTTTTTACCTGCATAGTATATTTTTCACCTGCTTTAATTACTTCCATACTAGTTTCATTTTTTCTCAAAACATTATAATCTTCAATTAAATCATCAAGAGTTTTTTTGATTTTATTTGGAGAAAGACCTGTAGATAGTTTAATTTCGTTGATACTTATTGGTTTTGTAGCTGAAAATAGTACTGACTCAACAAGCCGTTTTTCTTTTACGCTCATTTGTTACCCCCTCATATTAACTATATCCAGTATTTTTAATAAAAATTTTTCCATATGGAAACCTTTTTTGGTAAACTACTACTTTATTATCATATGCAAGAAACAATACAGACATTAAAACCTTTATCAGCTCTTCTTTGTCATTATTTAAACATAATTGAGTTAATGATATTGTTTTATTGGGGCTATTTATTATTCTCTGCCAAATTGCTTCAACATCTTCTTCTAAATGATCTTCATGGGCTGTTCCTTTCATTCTTTTTCTAGCATTTTCTGCGAGTCTTTCTCTTTCTTCTTTTCTTTGTTGCTCAAGAAGTTGATGCTCCTCTGCTTCCTTTTTTGCTTCATCAAAGGCATCAAGAAGTTCCATAAGTGTAACCTTTCTTTTAGCTTCACGTCTCAATGGTTCATCAATAGGCGGCTCTGGCATATTCATAACAAGATTTGTATATGAATATGCATCATCTGATGTTAGATACATCTCAGTTGAAATATCTCCCCATTCTAATGGTTCATATTTTTCTTCAGAGTTTTCCATTGATACTACTAAATCATTACTTTGAAGTTTTAGAACTTTCCATGCCATATAGATAATTCTTCCCGCTGTAATAAGATCGATTTTTTCCTCTTTTGCTCGTTTCATATACATTGTTGAAAAGTTTACAAGATCTATATCCCATGGATTCAGATGTTGATGCATTACAAGCTCAAATGCAATAGCAATAGATCTATCAAAGGGATTGTTTATTGAAATGTGTTCTCCTTCATTTGTTTTTTGAAACATACCTACATATTGATTTATACGAGTGGCATCATCTTTTTCATCAATTAGTGATTTATGAAAAAGTAAATGGTTGATTACCTCGTTATCAATCTTAAGCTGTTTCAAACGTTTTTCCTCCTTCTGTTTTAAAGTCTCCTTTTGGTGATACAGATGATGGATCGATATTACCTATCATATCAGATATTCCTGTATCA
>CAZVNH010000339.1:0-1819 GCA_964628575.1 uncultured Thermoplasmatales archaeon
TGGAAATTATTCAAGTATACAAGCTGCAATAGATAATGCAAATAATGGAGATACAATTGAGGTATATAGTGGAAAGTATTACGGAAATATTACAATAAATAAAACAATTACATTAAAAGGTATACCAATTGAGTTAGGCGATGGTTTTGATATTGGAAAACCAACCATTATTACATCTATTGATTTAGGTGATGCAAATCCAATGATTGCTGTAAATGCTGATAATTGTAATATAAGTGGTTTTAATATCACAGGAATATCAGATAAAGTTGGGATTCTTCTTGATGATGTGAATTATAATAATATATCAAATATGGGTATTTCTAATGTTAATACGGGAATTCAATTAATTAATAATTCAAATAATAATATTTTTTATAATAATACCATTTATTATAATTATTATACTGGTATCTTATCTAATTTATCAGGGTATAACAGTTTCATTAAAAACATTATTGAAACTAGTAAGATTGGAATAAAATTAACAAATTCAAATGATAATTTCTTACAAGATAATCTTATTTATGGAAATGATATTGGTACTCAAATAATAGATTCAGTTGGAAATAATATTACTAATAATGGGATGGCATTGAATTTTAGAGCTATTATTGTTGAGAATTCAAATACTAATGAAATAATTAAAAATAATTTCTCTATTAACCCATATGGTATTCAATTATTAAATTCTTCACAGCAGAAAATAGAGAATAATATTTTTTTCTACCATGGCGGTGGTATCACAATTTATGGAAATGCTTCAGTGCATGATAATCATATGATAATAGGAAATAAGATAACCTGGAATAGTACAACACCACAAAGATCTATATATTATTTTTCTAATGAAAATGGTGAAAGTATTCCTAGTGATGCAGGTCAAGTGATTCTTGTTAATTGTTCAAACTTTGAATTAAATAATCTTAGTATGATATACACTGATTATGCCATCCAATTATTATCATCATGTGATATCAATATTGCTAAATGTTTTATATCAAATAATACTAAAGGTATTCAAGTTGTCAATTCAATAAATACAAATATTTCTTATTGTTCACTTTTTAATAATACTGCAGGTGGTGTCTATCTGTTTTCATCATCTGATAGTAAAATAGAAAATAATAGTTTTTTTAATTGTGGGGTAATAATTGACACATATCAACAGTCAGATGATAATCGAACAGAGGAATCATTAAAACAGTTTTTTATAACTCATCATTTTGATAATAATTTGGTAAATGGGAAACCTCTTTATTATATTGCTGATGAAAATGGTGAAAGTATTCCTAGTGATGCAGGTCAAGTGATTCTTGTTAATTGTTCAAATTGTATTTTAGATAATATGAATATTTCTTGTTTGGAAACTGGTACACAGTTTATATTTTCATCAAATAATACTATTATGAATAGTACTATTTCTAACTGTACTATTGGACTTGTTATGGAATATTCTTCTGAAAATAATATTGTTTATAATAATGATTTTGTTAATAATAGTTACAATGCATTTGATAATTGTAGTAATAATTATTCAAATGGTAACTATTGGTCTGATTATACTGGAGTAGATGAAGATAATGATAGTATTGGAGATCAACCTTATTTTATTCCTGGTGGTAGTAATCAGGATTTTGCTCCTCAGGGAGCTTTTAATAATGATATTCCAATAGCTGATTTCACGTATTATCCAGATTCTCCTACTTCAGTAGATATAATTCAGTTTAATGATACTTCTTTTGATGATGGAGGTATTGTTTTATGGTGTTGGGATTTTGGTGATGGTAATGTTTCTTATAGTCCAAATCCAACATAT
>CAZVNH010000339.1:1829-3203 GCA_964628575.1 uncultured Thermoplasmatales archaeon
CATATAGTTATACTGATGATGATACCTATATTGTAAATTTAACAGTAGAAGATGAGTATGGCATTATTAATAGTACTAAAAAGACTATTGTTGTTAGTAATGCTGCTCCTATTGCTGATTTTTTATTTGGTCCATCTGAGCCATCTACAGCAGATTATGTTTATTTTCAGAATTTATCATATGACGATGATGGATTTATTGTGAATTGGAGTTGGGATTTCGGTGATGGAAACTATAGTTATGAAATGAATCCAATACATCGATACACATCTGTTGGTAATTATACTATTAATTTAACTGTAACTGATGATGATGGAAAAAATAATAGTAAAACTAAAGATATAACAGTATCAGATGGAACCCCACCTGAGATTTTTAATGTTCAAGATTATCCAGATCCACAGTATCCCGGTGGCTGTATCAATATTTCATGTATTATAGTTGATAATGAAAATGTATCAAATGTTAAAGTTAATATAACCTATCCAGATAATTCTAATGAAAATCAAACAATGACACAAATTCCAAACACACATTCTTGTTATTATAATTCAACATATTTGGATATAGGAATATATTTATATTATATATGGGTAAACGATACAAGCAACAATCAAAAAATATCTGATATACACTCGTTTACAGTTGATGAAGTTAATGATGTTGGTGTTGAAGAGATAATAGAACCATCTCCTGTTTATGAAGAATCTGAATGGATTTATTTTGATAGTGGAAATAATAATGCTAACATTGGACTTATAGATGGTGGAGTTTTTGAAGGAGCTATAAGATTTACATCTGATGAACTTACTGGATTTGATGGTTGGAAAATTAAAAAAGTAAAATTTTATCATACAGAAACAGGATTTCACTCAGGTAAGATAAAAATATATAATAAAGGAACCTCATCTCATCCAGGAACATTGATAACATCTGAACCATTTATTGTTAATGGTTCTGGATTCAGAGAGGTAGAAATATCAAATACCATTTTACTCAATCAAAGTCAAGATATATGGATCTCTGTTGAATTAACACATATATCCGGTGAGAATCCACTTGGGGCAGACAGTGGACCAGCTATTGATGGAAAAGGTGATTGGATCTCTACTGATAATGGATTCAATTGGAATGAATTACAAGATTTAGGTATTGATCGAAATTGGAATATTTGGTTAATGATCGAAGATAATACCTCTATATTACCACAAGGAATGTATCCAGTTAAAGCTATTGTGAGAAATTATGGGAATATTAATCAAAATTTCGATGTAAATGCTAAAATTTATAATATTACCAGTTCAATAGAAGATATAATTTATGAAGATAATTGCAGTGTATTTAACTTATCACCAAGTTCAGAAAAGATTGTAA
>CAZVNH010000340.1:0-3191 GCA_964628575.1 uncultured Thermoplasmatales archaeon
AATTGCAATACATTTTTTTTCTACACATAGCTCTGATGCTTCATCCATCCCTCTCTTCATTATTTCGATAGCTTTTTCTCTATTATATTTTTCAGTAAGTTTTAGAATATCAACAGGGTATGGTCCAACTGTAAGAAAAACACCTATATCCATTTTACTTCTGATTTCCTCTGCCATTTTTAATGTTTCAAAATAACAAGATTTATAGCTCTTTTCTTTCAAAACAATATCTGTCATAGGATATTGACATAATACAAAATGGGTTCCACCTGCTTTTTTAAAATCATTAATTGCGTCAAGAAAACGTCCATCTCTTCTTAAATGAAGATGATTGTCAAATATTATCAATTACTATCACCTTAGAATTTAATAGGATATTATATAAAAGGAAAAAAGGGTTTTATTATTTATGATGATATTTTTTTTTCTTTTTGAAATAATATGAAAAACCTCTTGTATTATTTACATCTTTTCCGGTAATCATTTCAATCATACCTTGAGCAAGAATCCAGCCAAAGTAACCCATAAAAAATGTAAAAAAACCAGCAATGCTATATCCTAAAATTATTTGAACGTAACTGTCACCACCAGATAAAAATAACACAATTATACCTATAGTTATGAATAGAAAAATCAATAGAAATACCCATCTAAGTGCGTGAATTGTAAATCGAATTGTTTTATTAGGTAAATCTTCAAATGAAATTTTTCTGTCAATAAATTTTGATAGGTTATTCTGTGAATATTTTCTTCTGACCAATCCCATACCTCCTCGATATTTTTACAAGTTGAGTGATCCTGTAATCCAAATGGTTAGACATTATAAAAACATATTTCGCAGATAAATATGCACATATAGTGCATATGCATATGCATATTTTTATCTAATATTACATATTATAAAAAATCAAAACAAAGACATTAGTTTAAAAAGTTTAAAAATATTTAATAACCAATAAATAATTAGATTTATTGTGATGGAGAGTTAATGAATTCTGTTGATGAGGATTTTAAAAGAAAATTTAATTCTATAGATGAAATAGATAGAAAATCTAAAGAAGAATTGTTAGATGATAATTTTAAAAGAGCTGAAAAATCTAAGAAACAAAAGAAAGATGTAAAAAAAAAGACAAAGAAAAAACCATTTTTATTTTCTGGTTTAGCATTAATAATTGTAGCTATTATATGTCTAAGTATCTTATCAGTTATACCCTGGATGTATATAAAATATGATTCAACAACGGCTGATAATAGTAAAATTGAAATAAATTATTATAAAGATTTTAAATCTGATGAAGATACCAATAATATAGAGATAACTAGTTTTTTTCAATCAGATAATGGAACATATTATACAGGTTTATCATATAATGATTTTTCTAGTACTCCAAAAATTTTAACCTATGGTTTTGTAATATTTATCTTATTAGGAGTGTTATTTACAATTTTTGCAATATTTTGTAGAAAAAAAGAGGTTTTATCTGAAAAAATTATAATCGTTCATTCAATTTTTGCAGCTATTACAATAATTATTGCCGCTTTTTTAATTTTTACATCATTAAAATTCTTAACCTCACATTTATTAATACATTACAATATGCCTTTTATAAATCAAATATTTGCAAATCCCGTTATGATATTTCCTGCTCCAAACATTCTAATTTTTATTCTTGCAGGTATTATGAAACTTGGTTTTTCAATAATCAAAATCAACTATAGGGAAATTCAAAACATATTAGATGAAGAAGGCGCAAAAAAATCCCTTTATACCTATATGCATGGAGATAAAAAAATATGAAAGCAGTTTTTTTGAAAAGAATTAGAAAAGCCACTCTTTTAATTCTTATGTTCTCAATAACTGCTCTTATGCTTACCTCTTTTTTTCCAATTGTAAAACAAAAAATTAGCAATGAATCTCCTCAGTATCTTTATTATTCAAAAGATACTCTAAATGAAAATGATAATGATTTGTCAAATATCAGTAATCAACTAAATATTATTTCACTATTATTATGGTTGATTATCGTTTTTGGAATAGTTATTTTTTTAGGGATGATTATTGCTATTTCAAAGAAGAATAAACCTTATCCATTATTATTTTTAATTCTTAGTATAATAATATTTATTTTATCAATAGTAATAATTACTCAGGCATATTCAATTGGAGATTATATATCTAAAACTAATAATATATCATTAGCTTATATTTTTGATCCTTTTAGTTTTTTTTACATTATAATAATCTTTTATTTTTTTACAATATTTAGTTCGATATATTTAGTAATCGGAGTTACAATTAATATTATTAAATCCCATGAGAATAAAAATTCAAAAGAGGAAATATCAAATTTTAAAGATAAAAAACAAAATAAAGTAGGCTTTTTTAAACCAAAACAAAAAATTATAAAAGATAAATCAACTGATGTTAAAGCAAAAGAAAAAGGTAATATAGTAAGTGAAGCTGAAGTCTGGTATATCTCAGATGAGGATATTAAGGAATCCAAATCTGAAGACGATATCAATGATAGTTCAAATGCAAAAAAAGAGATAGAAAAAGTCGAAACACCGGATAATAATCTTTTAAAAACAGAAACTGTTGAATTAGAAGAAATTAATGATATTGAAAAAAAAGATACAATTCTAAATAAAGATGTATCACCATTTAAAGAACGGATATCTGATAAGAAAAAAACAATTGAAAAACAAGAACCAGTTTCAGATATTAAAGATAAAACCAAAATTGCTTCTAATTTTGAAAAAGCCTTATCAACTGCTATAGAAAAAAAACAGGATAATGAAAAAAAGAATATTAAAGATAAACAACAAGATAAACCACAGATTAGTTCAGAATCTGAGAAAAAAGCTATTGAGAAAGATAAAGAATTATTAGAAGATGAATCAACTAACAAAGATTTAAGCCCTTTTAATGAGAATGAAAAAGAGGAAATGCAAATTGAAAAACAATTTAATGTAAGATGTCCTATTTGTAATAATATTTTCTCAGTAACAAAAGATGATAAAAAGATTAAATGTCCTTTTTGTAACGCTGAAGGTGTTATTGAATAATAGTTTATGAATCTGCAACTATTCTTATAACATCGCCATCGTTAAGTTCATGATCTGCGCCAATTATTCTATGAGTTCTTGCATCTATTGCTCTGATAAAATGATCTCCTAAATCTGTATGAACT
>CAZVNH010000341.1:0-3181 GCA_964628575.1 uncultured Thermoplasmatales archaeon
AGATTATAAACGAGCGCAAATTAGATTTCTTGTTTTTGTGGTGTGATTAATAATTTTAACTTAAAATTTTTTTAGTTACTTGTTATATTAATTTATTTGGGATTTTTTATTAGTTATTTATTATTATTTTTAACATTTTTTTAATTATTTTTAATATATTTTTAAATATTATTTTAACAGAGTTTGTTGATTAGTTTTTAAAAATAATTTATTCATTAAATTTGGGGAGGTAAATATTATGACTGAATGTATTTTAGAAAATAAATTTTTAAAAGCAATTGTTGGTTTGAGTGTAGTGTTTCTATTGACTATGTCAGTTGAATCCATTATACAAAATGAAATGAATACTAATAATGAAGATATTGTCGATTCTATATTTGAAGAAAATATACATAACGAGTATTATGATGGGTATACTCCATTTAACATAACCTTATCTGTTAATCAGACTCCCTCTATTAATGAAACCTTTGAGATTATATCTACATTAACATCTACAGTAAATTTGTCTTCAGTCTATCTTCAGATAATTTTTCCATATGGGATCGAATATGTGTCAGGAAATCTATCTTGGAATGGTAGTATTCTGAATGATGTTTCAATAAATCTTACTGCTATTGCACGTATAACTAAGGAGGGAGAATTAAAAATTTATTCTTATGCTGAGGATAATAATAAATTATATTCTGAAAATATTTCAGCACTATATTTTAAAGTAAATGACTCTAATATTAGTGTTCATAACAATATTTTTAGGGAGAATCCTTATGAACCATTTCAAGGACAGGTTAATATCACTGAAGGAAATGAATGTTCTGGTCCAGGAAATAATATAACAATTTACGGTAATTGTACATATGACCATTTCCATATATATAACAATACTTTGGAAGTTAAAAAAATAGAATATTGTAAAGTTACTTTATGGCGTAAAACAGAAAATTCTGTTTATTGTGAGCAAACAACATATACTAATTCTGAAGGATATTATGAATTTTCTCCCTGTAGTCCAGGGGAGTTGGCTATTAATATTTCTACTACCAATCAAGGTGGGTTGAACTCCCATAAAGTTACCGATAACAATAATATTCTTTATAATTGGACTTCAGGTTGGTGTAATTGTACAAATGATTCAAAAATATCAATACATGTACCAATCGGTGAAGATTGGGATGATGAAGCTTGGCATATTTACTATGATATCTTGTATGGGTATAAATGGTTTAAGAATAATGCCAACTGGAATTGGCCAGATCCACCTCTACAGATCAAATGGCCTGGAGGTAAATCATGCTTTAAAGGTTATTCCGCTAATAGTTACTGGATTGAAATTGCTCCACATAAAGGCGAAGAAAGCGGAAACCATTTTCATGAATATGGACATGCTGTTATGTATGTTGTATATGATCATTGGATGCCCCCTATACATTATCGTGATGACGATGAAGCGGGATGGAATCCTGGATATGAATTGGATGGATCTACTGCAATGGTAGAAGGATGGGCAGAGTTTGTCGAAGATATTATACGTGGAGTTGGATATTATGAGGATACAAATTATGCAGATGTTGAAAATCCCCCTGAAGATTGGGATGGTTGGAAGGTACCAGGTGCTGTATCTGCTGTTCTCTGGGATATGTATGATGGTATCAACAGTAATGATTATCAAAACTGGAGTTTCAGTAAATATGGTGACCATGTCGAGAATTTTTCAGGATTATGGGAAATAATAAAAAATCATCATCCTCAAGATATAAATCAAACATGGGATAATTGGAATAATAAAACTGCTGATATTTGGGCTATATTTTATAATCAACGAATTCAAAAAGATACTACTCCACCCACACTTCCAGATAGTAATTTAAGTAGTATCCCAATTAACGAGGGTTGGTGGGATAATGTTGATGTTACAGTGAATTGGTCAGGTCAACAAGATGATCTTAGTGATATATATGGTTATTCTATATCATGGACGGAAAATGAATCTGCCCCTCCTGATTATAGCACAGTTGATGTTTTTACTAATGAGACTACAGATACAGTACTTAATGGTACTTGGTATCTTAACATTCGACCTGTAGATAATGCAGGGAATTGGAATAATGGGTATTACTCGGTTGGTCCATTTTATATCGGGAAGTCAAATCCTGTTTTGACACCCTGTGAAGACTGGAATAATAAAACTGTTCAGCCAGAAAATAGTACTGAGGATACTCTTTTTTCATTTAAAGTGCATTATTATGATAAAGATAAACACGAGCCAAAAGCCCAAGGTAAAAAACTCATTGTTGATGATGAATATAATTATTATATTATGGATGGTAGTGGTTGGGATTCAAATTATACAAAATCATTATATGGTCATCAACTGGGGGAACCTGGTGATCATTACTATCATTTTGATTTTGAAGATGTAGGGGATGGTACAGCAAGGCTACCCCTGGAGGGAGATTTTAAATTCACAATTAAACCTTACACACCAGAGATTACCGGTCCACAAAAGGTACGACCAACACTAGGGAATATAACATACATTATTAAATTATCCAACTTCGATAATCTTCAAAATTTTCAGGTAAAAATCGATATTGAAGATAAAAATTCTATAATAGAAGAAATCGAAATACCAAACAGCAATAACATTAAACCTAAAAAAAATACATCTAATTGGTTCGAATGTACATCCGGTACAATTCAATTGAGATGCCGTTGGCCACCAAGATGGTTTTGTGATAATCCAGAAAATGTCACCATCTCAGTACAAACAAGATACAAGGATGAAAACACGACATTAAATAGTGAAATCGGACAACACGAAGTCAATGTAAGTATATACAACTGGGGATGCAACCCATATGATGTCCTCTACACCGTTAAAACAAACGGTCCCTACAATACCAAGGTAGAAGTAATCAATCTAAACTGTTCAATAAACAATGGAACTTCGCCATACACAATCATCTGGGACTATGGTGACAACAGCAACGTTTCATATGGTCAAAACACATACCACTCCTACGACGAACCTGGATATTACCAGATCATATGCACCGTCGAGGATTCCAATGGTACCAGACAAGAAACATATACCTATGCAAATATCAGCGGAATTACCCTTACAACAAACTCATACGTTGCAATAAAAAACCAACCAGTTAACCTCACTGCAGCATTGTAC
>CAZVNH010000342.1:0-3166 GCA_964628575.1 uncultured Thermoplasmatales archaeon
GAATTACCCAATGATTGGAAATGTGTATCCTGTGGTCGTTCAAAAGCATATTTTAAAAGAGTAACTTTAAAAAAAGAAGATTATATAATTAAAACCGCAAAGACAGAAAAAGCTCATTGGATTTGTTTAGAATGTGGTAATGAAGAAGAAATAGAAATGCCAATAGGATGGAAATGCCCTAAATGTGGTCTCCCCAAAGAATAATAGTATTCTTCGAGTCAATGACATTATAGACTTAACTTGAACAATCTTTGCTGCTTTAAACCATTCAGCCATCTTTACCATCTTTAAATTTTTATAGCCTATTTTGAACTCACTTCAATCAGAGCATACATAGTATACCAGTCAATTACTTTAATATTATCGGACCAATTTGCAAGAATTTTTATGGGATCTCTGATTTCGAGATACTTGAAGACCTAATTGATTCTGGTATATATTTTTTGCGAAATTCAATAATTTCAGCTAAATCTAAATCATACCATTTAATTTCCCTATTATCTACGCGAAAAAATGTAGTATCAAGCCCTGCTCCAACATTACTTCAGGAAATTTATCGCTCTAATTAAAAGGCGAATTCCTCGCCATTCACTGAGATATTCTTGTATTTTTGAGAAATTATAAAAAAGTAAAATCTTCTAGATAAATAATAATAATTAAATTTAATTATGAAAACTCCGGTCGAACTGAATAAGAACTGGAGATGGAATATCAAATATATTTTTGAGCGCAGCTTTACTGCTTACTGCAGGGTTAGATGGGTTATAAAATAAAGTTGAAACTAGTCAATCTACAACTAAAAAAATTGATTTACTAACTTATGAGGAAAGAAAAAAAATAAAAAGATTTTTTTTATAATAATAAAAAAAATCAAGCTGGCGATGGATTTTTATATGGAGGAGGGGATCTCCGAAAAATAATTTTTATGTGCCAGTATTAACTTGAACTTCTGATCATTTTCGTGACATCCTTCCCAGGCGGTACTCAAGCAAAGATGTACCCATTTATTAAGGTAATCGGATGGAAGACCATCACATAAAGTATCCCAATCAGCTCCTTGAGAAAAGACTACAGGGAGGTGATTACTATCAATTTGAATTGGATCTGCTAACACAAAGTCAGCAGCATAAACATTAACATAACATCCATAACAGATCATCTCTGGATTATCACATAAGAATGAACCCAAGTAGACCCATTCAATACCTACACAACCACCTAAACCTGTTTTAGGTTGCATAATGGTCATAGTGCTCATTCCTTCATCATCTGGATGATAACCTCCATAGGAGGCAACGGTTATATCAAAATTGGAATCTATATATTCTTCTGTGATGCATAATGGTAATACATCAGGAATATCATAATTAACAATCATGACTCCTGGTTCTGTGTCAACACAAAAGTCAGCAGCACATTCAGCTACTGACACGTCATTATTTTTCGAGACAGAAAACTTATCCAAGAGAAATGTTTCCGAAATTTTATTTCCTGAACCTCTAGGTTCTGAAATAATTGGCAAACCCATATTAGGTATTTGCTCGTTATTTGCGGAAAAGTTGTTACAATGCCCCACTCCTAATATTGTTACCACTAGAACGAAAACGACAGTCGTCACCACAATTGACGTGGCTATCTTCATTAATCTTTCCTGTGGTTTCATTTATTGAAACACTACTTTTTGTTAGGTCCATCACCTAAGGATTACATAAAGAAACTACTTGAAGTAATTTCAAAATAAATTATGTTTAAATTATATTTAAACTTTATGGATGGATTTAACTTTTTTGTAATCTAGCTCTTATTTGTATCCATTTAACTGTTCTTCTTTTTCTTTTAAGATCGAGGGATGAAATTAATAATACAAATGTTTTTGAACTTTATGTAAAATTCATTAACCTATTGATAAATACCAATAAATTACAAACTATTATATTAATTACAGAAATATCATCATTATTAATCAATTTTAAATTAAATTATTTATCTCATAACCATTATTGCGGAAATATCATTTAAAGAAATTTGTAAGTTGTTGGAGATCTCTTCATTTCATCTTTAAACACTCACAGATTTAGTGATTTTAGAGTAACATGATTCGAAAGGCTAAGAAATTTCATGAAATAATATCCCCTCTCTAATCTAGTTTTATTCAAAAAAACTCGAATTTTTATTATGCATATAATGAAAAATCAAAATCAGTATTGACATTTTTGGATTGACTTTGTTCTTTTGAACATATTTCTCCTAGAATTATGTTGCTATAAACATAACAATAAAAGATTTTTCGTATTGTTTTAAAAAAGGAATTCTTAGAAATTATTTCATCCTTATTGAAATAAATTTGATCATTTATCTCATATTGATATTTTTGGACATCAATTTGAAAAAAAACTTCTTTAAGTAAAAGGAATTTTCTTAAACTAATAAAAAATTGATTTCTTTTGTTGTTTTTTTGTGAATTTAATACATTAATTTGTGATTTTGAAATTTGGGTGCGAATTGAGATTACTATGAAATATTTATCTTTTATTTTATAAGTGGACATTCTCTGACCTTTTGGTCCTGGAGGATAAGAAAATATAAATCCAAAATCTAATTTAGATTTAGAATCTGAAATTTTTTCTCTTAGCAGTCCATCCAATAGCAAATATTCTTGAATCAAATTTTCAATCTTACTTTTTTCTATTGACATTTTAGTATATTTTAAAAAAATTTTTTCATGTTTCTAAATAATCTTTTAACATAATAGAATATGATTTAACTATTTTAATTATTCCCGGTAAAATATATACTTAAAAAAAAAGTTGAAAAATTAAAAATAAAGATACAGCTATCCAATTGATGACACCAGTGGCTTAATTGGGGCGAAAAATCATATAATCACATTATGCAATTCAGAAATAGTTTCAATTATGATGTAAATACTTTAGTATTCTCTCAAATAGTAGGATGGTGATAATATGATATAATATATTTTGATTTTAATAATTTTAATAAAGTGATCACAAATGTAATTCAAATCTCTTTTATTGAAAACAGACTAGAACTAGTTGTGAATAATACTTATTGTAATTACTGTTATTATAAATTTACCATGATGATTTTGAGGTACGATTATGATTAATAGTACTATAATGAGTTATTTTTGAAAAACAAAATGATG
>CAZVNH010000343.1:0-3162 GCA_964628575.1 uncultured Thermoplasmatales archaeon
CATTAGGATTCAGACCGACACGAACAATAATATGGTGCAAAGATCGATGGGGATTAGGTCAATATTTTAGAGGTCAACATGAAATATTATTATTCGGAGTGAAGGGGGTATTACCCTACAAACATAAAATTGATCCTAGTCGTTCATGTTGTACTGAATCCACTATTGTACATGCTAAACGACAGAAACACAGTCAGAAACCAGAGGAGTTCTACAAGAAGATTGAGAATACTAGCTATCCACCGTTCTTAGAAGTATTCGCTAGGACTCACCGTATGGGTTGGGATGTAATGGGCGATGAAGCACCAGCAGAAGTTGATGGTTGTAATGGTTCATTTGAAATTCAGAATAAGGAGATACTAGATGAGAATCAAACTAAAACCCAGACCAGTGAAACATCCGAATAGAAGTACTACCAATGTCACTGCTAATCAACGAAAGCAAGGTAAGACTCACGAAAGAGATGTAGTCAGAGGATTACGGAAATTCCAGGCTAAACATCAGGACTGCTTCATGTTTGCTAGACTACCAGATGTAGGGGATTATCTGAAACGGAAACTCGGTAGAGGAATGCTGCAATTCCCTACTCAGCCTGGAGATTACATGGCATGTTACAATGGTAAACATTACTTTCTGGAATGCAAGAGTACCAAGAATCCTACAAGCTGGAGTATGAAATACATTACAGAGAAGCAGTTAGAACTACTATATGAATGGTTCAAAGCTGGTGATGAAGCATGGGTTATCCTAGCCAATCGAAATAAGGTTAAACATTTTACTTGTTATGCTATCAATATTGAATTATTGTATGAATTATATCAGAGAGCTAATAAGAAGGATAATAGGAAATGGTCAATAAAGTGGTCAGAGCTTGTTCTGATGAGTGTTGATGATCCTCTAGGTTTATTAGTACCGAAGGATAGTATTCATCATAGGAGCTATCACGATAAGGTAATTGAACTTACTAGAGGACATAACTGTTGGTTATTCGATGAATTATTCGAGAGGGATTAGATGGTAATAGAACATAAAAAAGACGGATTAATAGAGGAAGATAAACTGGATGTCAAAGAAAAGGAAGTATTCATTGCCTTTCTCCGACATGAACGAGCTAGGCACGAAGATGATATATTCAAGATAGATAAGACTATAAATAAATTAGGATACAAAGCTGGTAAGAAGGTCAAAGTGGTATATATAGCTGGTGCACTACGGTCTGATATCATTGGTTACATCAAGAATTTACACCGCATGATTGAATATGGAAATCGAGTCAGATTACTAGGCCATGTCATACTAATCCCAGGGTTGGATTTCTTATTAGGATTACAGATTGGAAACTTAGAATATAATGATTATTTCGAAAACAGTAGAGAACTAATGATGCGATGCGATGCTGTATTCGTAGTCCCAGGGAGTGAAAATTCCAAGGGGGTTCAAAAGGAAATAGCTTTAGCTGGTATGTTGGGAATACAAGTATATACTAAACTAGAAGAACTAAAAATAGATAAAATAGGTGTTTGAATTGAACAATCAAGATGTAGATGATTTCATTGAAGGATTCTTTGACGGATTCTGGCAATCAATCAAATGGGGAGTTGTCTGTATAGGCACTCTCATTCTAATGGTATTTCTAATCATATTTATATTTCTAGCGATGATGTTACTATGACCAAATACAGCAATAAGAATGCAGATAACTGTGGATTCGGATCAAACAAGATTATTATGGAATATAAAATGAAGATGATTGAAGATTGTATCAAATGTCCTAGAAAATCCTGTAAGGTTCGTAAGGCTATATTAAAGGCAAAGGAGTCGAAATGAATATACACGAAGCTGGTGAATATATTCAATATTTATTAAACAGAATTAAAGAATTGGAAAGGGAAATCAAAAGATTGAAGAAAAAGGAGTTGATAGAATGAGCAAGCGAGATAATTGGGAAGATTATGATGGTGAAGAAACCGTAGGGCATTGGATAATACAAGGTTGTAAAAAACACGATTTTGACTTTTATGGTGCGTGTCCAGAGTGCTTCGCCGAGCTAGAGCAGGAGAACGAGCGGTTGAAAGCAGAGAGTCAAAAGAATTTCAACGAATGGCAAAAATCATCTAATAATAATATGAAATTAATGGATGATGCAGACGAGTTGAAAGAATCATTTGATGTGATGAAGAGATTACACTTAGAAGCAGAAAACGATGTGAAGATGAAAGAGAATCGCATCCAAGAGCTAGAGAAGGAATCTCAGAATTTGGTGAAAAGATTAGACATTATGAGAGATGACAAAGAGAAGCTAGAACAAGAGCTTGAGTTAAAGAACGAACATCTGACTGTCAATTGTGCAGTAACAATAGATTTAAGAAAAGAACTGGAAGCCCGAGACAAGCAGATAGCGGAGTTGCAGAAAGAGGTTGAATCAGAAAAGAATGAAGCCAATTACTATATGATGGAGATGAGTAGAGAGAAATCATTACATGGAGAGACAAAGATATTACTAGCTGGATATTTTAAGACATTAAACAAAAGAGAGCAACAGCTCGCTCGCTACCAAGAGCTTGTTGATAAACTTAAAGAGTGTGATTGTTGGACTCATGAACATATAATGGGAGATATCCTAGAGCAATTCGAGAGCGAGCAACCAAAATAGGTGGAGAAATGACAGTAAAGAACATCTGGGCGGACATGGCTTATGATGATAACAATTATGGTGAATGTATTAATTGTGAGGAAGACCATGTATTATGCCCGTTTTGTGAGTGCTGTTTAAAGTATTGCTGTGAATGTGTATTTCTGGAAATAGAAGATGAGAAAGAGCAGGAGGAAGAATGATGGATTTAAAAAAAGAATTGAGGAGGATAGATGTAGAAAGTAGCAGACTAGCCAGTATGTGTGTAAATCCTTTAGAAGTAATTCGCTCATTTCGTACTGAAATGAAAGTAGATTTAATTATTCGAATGCTACAAGAGAAGCAGGACAGTGATGCGGAATGAAATACCGACCAATGTACAGAGGAGAACGGAAACCTCGTAAACCTATAAAAAGGGACACTCCGATTATAGCAATAGAACGAATACAGATTCCGATACCAGAGGAATTCAGAATGGCAATGCAAGAGGGAGTAATGACAGCCTATGCATCCCGAATGCGATACGGCAA
>CAZVNH010000344.1:0-3155 GCA_964628575.1 uncultured Thermoplasmatales archaeon
TATCATCTGTCTCTGGTTTAAACGAGCCACCTAGAATTCCTATTTCTTTACCTTTAATATTTTTAAAATGATTTTTCAAAAGTTTGATCAACTTTAATGGTTGCTCCTCATTTACAATTAAAACGCTTTCAAGTATTCTTGGTTTAACTCCAAGTTCTTTTGCTTTTGTAATCAAAGCTTTAACGTCTTTGGAAAAGCATGATCCCCCCCATCCTGCACCTGCATTTAGAAATTCTCTTCCTATTCTTTTATCATATCCCATTCCTTCTGCTACTTCATAAACATCAATATTTAATTTTTTACAGATGTTTCCGATTTCATTTATAAAAGATATTTTTGTCGAAAGAAAGGCATTACTTGCATATTTTATCATTTCAGCAGCAGTTGCATCTGTTTGAATTATTGGGCATGTAAAATCTTTATAAATTTCATCTAATATTTCTCTTGCTTTTTTATGATTTGTTCCAATTATAATTCTATCTGGATTTTGGAAATCATATACAGCTGTCCCTTCTCTTAAAAATTCAGGATTAACAGCTATATAAAAATCAATACCTTCTTTTAATTTTGAATTTTTTTCTAAAAATGGAATAATTTTATCCTGTGTTGTACCAGGTACTACACTACTTTTTACAACAACAACTTGATTAAATTTTAGATTTTTACCTATTTCTTCACAGGAGTTTTTAATGAATGATAAATCCTGTGTATTATCTTTTTTCGTAGGAGTTCCAACACATATAAAAATTATATCTGAGTATGGAATAATTGATTTGTAATCATTAGTTGCTTTTATATCTGTTTTTTTTAATAATTCTTTTAAATTTTTTTCATAGATAGGGCATTCTTTTTTTTTAATTTTTTTAATTTTTTCATTATCAACTTCGATTATTGTAACATCATGTTTCATATCTGCAAAACAAACACCTGTTACAAGTCCTACATATCCTGCACCAATAATTGTTATTTTCATTTTTCAACCTATAATCATGCTTTTGATATAATAAAGGATTGTAAAAAGTTGATAAAATATTGTTATTATAATAATTTCCATAATCTTTTTATACAATTTTATCTTCATATATATAGCTAATATAGTCCTGATGTATAATATTGAGGAGAAACTGATGGTTAAATTAGTTGTTACAATACCTGCTTATAATGAATCAAAAACAATTGCAAAGGTAATTAATGGTATTCCTAGAGATTGCTGTGATGATGTTAAAATTCTTGTTATTGATGACGGAAGTAAAGATAATACTGCAGAAGTAGCAAGAACTGCTGGTGCTGATTTAGTTGTTAGTCATATACATAATCTAGGACTTGCACGAACATATTGCCAATCACTTGAGATTGCAACAGAAAAGATGGATGCGGATATTATTGTTAATATCGATGCTGATGGCCAATATGAGCCATCTGAGATACCTAAATTAATACAACCAATTCTTGATAAAAAAGCAGATATTGTCTTAGGCTCTCGTTTCTCGGGTTATATAGAGGATATGAAATTTAGTAAAAAACTTGGAAATATACTTGCAACAAGGATTGTTAGTCGAGTTGCTGGACATAGATTTTCAGATTGTCAAACAGGTTTTAGAGCATTAACTCGTGATGTAGCATTTAGAATAAATGTAACCTCTGATTTTACATATACTCAAGAATCATTAATTAATGCAGTACATCACAATCTACAGGTTGTAGAAATACCTGTTACTTTTTATAAAAGAGAAGGAAAAAATCGACTTTTTAGCAGTGTTTGGAATTATGCAAAAAGAAGTGGAGCTACTTTAATCAAAACATATCTTTATCATAAACCTCTTAGATTTTTTCTCTATATTGGTTTACTCTTATTTATTTCAGGATTCATTCTCGCAACAAGGGTTTTATTTCATTATGCAAGCACTGGATTTGTTGCACCATATCTGCCAATGGCTGTTTTATCAACTCTTTGTCTTATTTTAGGTTTTCAAATAATAACACTTGGTTTTATTGGTGATATGATTCGTAAGAATCAAAATCTTCATGAGGAAATACTTTATAGAATAAAGAAAAATATTCATAATAATATTCCAAGAGAAGAATTAAATTCTATGGAGATTATCAAGGAAATTAAGGTTTAGTTTTTTTTAAAAATATTCCCAGGTTTTTATTATTTCATTTGAAATATTTACCCAGTCATATTTTTCAATATTTTTATCTGGAGAAAATTTTATATTTTTAATTGCTTCATTAAAACTATTTATATCTTTATAAAGAAAAACATTTTTCAAATGTTTTGATGTATTTCTATGTGTTTCAATGTCTGTACATAATACCGGTATTTCACATGAAATATATTCAAGGATTTTTAATGGAGAGCTATGTCTAAATATAAAAATATCAGGTAGATGACATACTCCTACATCAAATCCTGAAATATATTTAGGTATTTCATCATAAGGAATTTTACCTGTGAAAATTACATGATTTTTTAGTTTAAACTGCTGAGTAATATTTTCAAGTCTTTCTTTATCTTCTCCATCTCCAATAAATATTAATTTATATTTTTCATCTTTTTTTACAAGATCTTTCATTGCTTTTAAAAGAAAATCCATTTCCCTCATTTTTTGTATTGTTCCAGAGTATCCAATTATAAAATCAGTATCTTTTAATTTGTATTTTTTTCTTAGAAATTGATTGCCCTGATTTTTAAAAAATTTTGTATCAACACCAGATGGAATAATTGTATATTTGTAGTTTTTTAGATTTAATTTTTCTTTATAAAAATCCTTTAATCCTTCTGTTATAAAAATAAATCCATCTATATGTTTAGTTAAGATTTTTTCAAATTTGTAAATAATTTTTTTTATTAATTTATTCAATGATCTAGGAATAAGTTTTTTTTCATCTCCCATCTCAATCCATGGACTTCTAAGATCATATATTATTTTTACATATCTATTATTCATTCTCTTATATAAGACTGCTGCAAAAAGTGAGGATGCAGGATACATGCAATGAATAACATCGATTTTTTTGTTTTTTCTTAGTTTTTTATAAAGATTATAAGCATATTTTATATTTCCTATTGGTGAATATGTGTTTCCCTTGATTTCCTCTATTGTTATTTCTTTTTTGGTTTGATATTTCTTTGAGCTTTTTACTGGTATTAC
>CAZVNH010000345.1:0-3145 GCA_964628575.1 uncultured Thermoplasmatales archaeon
TTCAAGTTGTTCCATATATTTTAAATCATCTTTTGTAATAAGATTATTCAACATTCCTTTACCTGACCCTACAGGTTTAAAAAAAGTTACAAATACAGAAATTCCTTTATCATTAAAATATTTAAGATAATCGATAAATTCACTATTATAGAGACGTTTATGATCTACACAAGTTCTGTCTTGTATAAATAAATTTAATCCTACTTTTTGACATATACTAACTGCTTCTAATACTTTTTTATAAGCAGTTTTAGAATTTCTAAATGAGTTATGTTCTTCTTCAATTAAAGAATCTAACGAAGGTTGAAGTCTATCAACTCCCCATTCTATTAAATTCCAAGCTAATTTCTCAGTAAAATTTATACAATTACTATCCATCTGTATATACCATTTTGTTGGATTTATAGCTTCTATTATCTCTTTTAAATTTTTAAAAATAGTAGGTTCTCCACCTGATATAGTTGTCCTAAAAAATCCCAATTCATCTGCTTGTAAATAAATATTTTTTATATCTTCTATATCTATTTGTCTTCTATTATTTTTATTTTTCATCAAGGGAGAAACTGAGCAATGCAAACATTGAGCATTACACTGATAATTCAATTGCCCTTGAATTATAGGTCTTGGATTATCTTGATATTTTATAGCTTTTTTATAAGCTAATGGTTTATTTTCTTTAAGTTTATTACGATTATTTTTTTGTTTTTGATTCATTTTAATCTTCCTTATCTTTAGGTTTTTCATCTACACCTAATAATTTTAAATTAAGAGAAGAATGACCATACTTTCTTGCTTCTCTTATTAACCAAAAAATATAACTATCTACGTTTACTCCCTTGTCCACAATACATTTTTGTATTACTATATGATGGGGGATAACTGCATGAGAATCTTCTCCATTATAAGAAGTACAGAAGTCTTTATCATTATATTGAAATGTCATAAAGAAAGATAGATTTTCCTTACTACAAATACTGATAATTTTATCCACTAATGGAGAAATTTTTTCATCATATATTTTTTCTTTATTTTCCATTTATTCCCATCCATCAATTCCCATAGTATTTTTTATACCATTCTTATAACTAAAATATTTCCGATAAATCTCAGGATGATTCCTAATATATTCAGGATAAAAAGATAAATCTATAGATTCTGCAATCCATCTCCAATCTTTACCAGCTGTTCCCATAGAAACATCCGTCCATCCATACCCATTTTCCATACGGATTTTTATATGATCTATATTAGTAACACTAGGGTGAACTACTAAATCTTGGTGTGGATGACCTTTTATATGATTAGAAGCAGATTCTGCACCACCACATTTTGCAAAATGGTATCCAGCAGGATTTCCTCCAAGTTGGACATCACCAATATAATCAACAGGATTATCTTTTGCTTGAGCCATTAAATTATGATCATAATATTTTAAAGGAGCAGCTTGAGTCCAATTGAACATGGCATCTGGAGTTTTCATATTATAATACCATAAAAACCAAAATGAACAAAAAGAATAAATTTTAGCAGGATCAAAATTTTCAAAACAATAATGAGTTAAGATGCAATCTCCATCATTTGTAATGAGGTAATCATCTGATTGTAATCCTGATAAAGCATTTTTAACTAACTGAGATTGTTTTCTTGTCCAAAGTAATCCTAGTGAAGATTTTCCAGTATAATCATTATTATCTACTATATGAATTATTTTATCCTTAAATTGTTCAAACCTACTTTTATTATCATTATAGTATAAAGATCTTTGAATACGAGCATAATCAAATGGATATTCTACAATTATCCAGCGGTCTATATAATTATATAATTCATGAAATCTCGCTTCAAGTAGGTCTATTTCATCATAAAACCAAATTATCTCATATATTTTTTTACCTTTAATCATTTAAACCTCATTTCTGTACACCATCCAAAATCTACGAAGTCCATCATAAAACTGGTCTTCAAACTCGCTTTCGCAAGCCCCCTTTTTCCAATCATAAACATAAGACCATCCATAATCAGATTTAGAATTCAAACTCCAGTCATCATATCTTACATATTCTAATCCCAATTCATCAAAAAAATTCTCTATAGAAGCTACTGAAACTCTTGTACCTACCCTATTTACAGCACCTTCCGGCCACCCGTCTTCCTTGATCTTTATTTCTTTAGTAATATCATCAGAATCTAAAACTTCAGTCTCAAATGACAAAATATTTGTATGATTCATTGTACTTTTTAAATCCTGCTTCCAATTATCAAGATGATAAGAAACACCCCAATGTATTATCAAATCAAATCTTTTATTTAAATTCCATTCTTTGTCCTGATCTAATAAATATACATCTGAATCTCTTATATTTTTGACAAGTTGTGGAATATAAGCTTCTTGCCCTTCTGCAAAAGAAACTTTAGCTCCAAGACTTTTAAGTTCAATTCCCACATATCCTAATCCACACCCTAGTTCTAATATAAATTTACCTATAAACCAATCTCTTCCCATAATTTGAATAAGTTTCTTAATTCTATTCTTTCTCCAAGAAACATAATGTCCTTTGAATCTATTATCATTCTCTATAATAGGATATTTTCTTTGTAATTCATTTAATAAAATCTCGTCTATCATATTTCTTCTACTAATTCTTTATATTTCTCCATATTAGTCATCAATATCTTATCCTCTCCTTCACTCATTTTTTGTAGAATCTCGAAATATCCTAATTTCTTCATATAAGACACAATCTTCTTCTTTGCATTTTTTATCTTGTCATCATGATGCTCTATTAGAATAACAGATTCATTTTCTTTAAAAAAATTATACCCCCCTTTTAGAACATCTAACTCCATCCCCTCAGTATCTATTTTTACTACAAAATATAAATTCTTTTTAATAAGAGATATCATAAAGTGTGGAGACATAAAATCATCTATTTTCCACATTTCAACTTCATATTCATTTTGTATGGTATCTTTTTCAATCTTATTGTTATATAATTTTAGCACCTCTTTTGTGCAACTTATAGATCCTCTTTCATACAATTCTACTTTTTCGTTTGATTTGTTTCCTATAGCAATGTTTCCAAACTTGATTTTATCATGAACATCATTTAATATGGAATTTATTTTCAATGCCTTAAAGTTATAT
>CAZVNH010000346.1:0-3138 GCA_964628575.1 uncultured Thermoplasmatales archaeon
GTATAGGATTAATTATTCTTTTCAATGTAGCAATTGCCGAAAGTGAGGCCATATAACTTGACTTAGGATTATTTGGATTAGGCATATTTTCTACTTCAGCTCTTAATCGGCCAAATTTTCCATGAGCAAGAATTCTATGACTAATTCTTGAAGCAACTGGATCAGCAACAATCATTACCTTGGTATTATCAAATCCTATTCCTGCAAGTGATAAACTTGCTGCAACATTAATATTTGCTGGAAATTTTTTTACTGCATTTCTTGCATTTCCTTCAAATAAAATCGTTCTTTTAGTTAATGTTTTATCAAATGATACAGGAGGTTTTGTTGTAACAAGAGTAACTTCATCAAGGACATCTGCACTAGCTGAAATAACACCATCTATTCCACAAATTGCTCCTGTTGGAAGATATATTTTACATTTATTTTCTCTTGCGATTTCTTCAAGTCGTGTTCTAAATTTACTATCAAAAAGACTACCAACACTCATTAAAACAAGATCCTTTCCTTTTTTTAAAATTGATTTAGCATAATCATTTACTGCCTTCTGAGATGCTGCTTCGAATACAACATCAACATCATCTAAAAAATCCTTAACAGATCTTATTTCAGCTTTTTTAACAATTTTACATAATTTTTTAGACGCATTTGAGTTTATATCAAAAAGATAGATTTTTTTTATTTCTATAATTCTATCTGCTTCTTTTGCAACATCTGTACCTATTGCTCCACAGCCAATTATTCCTAAATTCATAGAATTACCAAAACCTTAAAACAGCAGTTTTATATAAAAAATATTGTCATGGACGATATAGATCGATTTTTAAACGAGGATCTTGGAGATAAAGGAGATATTACATCAGATGCGTTATTTTCAAATCAAACTGGAAAAGCCAAAATAATTTGTCATGAGGATTGTATAATTTCAGGAATTGAAGAAATAAATGTTATATTTTCAAAAAACAATGTAGATATTAGATTCTTTTTTAAAGAGGGAGATTCAGTAAAAAAAAATCAAACTATCGCAACATTAAACGGAAACGTAAAATCAATATTAAAAACAGAAAGGTTAGTATTAAATTTTTTAAGTAGAATGAGTGGAATATCAACAGAAACAAATAAACTTGTCAATCTTTGTAAAAGAATAAATCCAAATATTAAAATCGCTGCAACAAGAAAAACAACACCAGGTTTTAGAAGATATGAAAAAAAAGCTGTTGAGATAGGTGGAGGGGAATCTCATAGATTTGGACTTTTTGATGAAATTTTAATTAAAGATAACCATTTAAAAATATCAGGTTCAATTAAAAAAACAATTAATAGAATAAGAGAAAAATTACCAGATAAATTAATTGAGATAGAAGTGACAAATGAGGAAGATGGAATTACTGCAGCTGAATTAAATGCAGATATTATTATGCTTGATAATTTCAAACCAGAATCTGCTAGACAATTAACAAAAAAAATCAAGAAAATTAATCCAAAAATTCTTATTGAAATTTCAGGTGGTATAAACGAAAAAAATATTTTAAAATATACATCTTTTGCAGATAGAATATCTCTTGGTTATATAACACATTCAGTAAAAAGCATTAATTTTTCTTTAGAATTTTTATAGAAATTTTATCAAAATATTTAATAATCAAGATTCCTTTACAATATTGAAAAATATATTAAATTCACTATAGTGTGGGGATAATTGTAGTGAGGGTATGGTGATTAAATGAGGAAGATTATTGAAGATGTAGTTAGAAATGAAAAGAACAATAAAATTAAATCTAAAAAACTTAAAAATAAAAAAAATTCCAAAAAAGATGATTCTTTTAAAAATTCACTAACTCGCGAAACAATTAATAGAGGGATGGTAGATAAAGAACTTGAAGAGGTATTAGCTGGTTTAACAACAACTATAAAAGTTGTTGGTTTAGGAGGTGCAGGTACTAATACTATTTCTAGATGTATAGCTAGTGATATTTCTGGCGCTGATCTGATTGCTGTTAATACTGATGCTCAGCATCTATTACTTGCAGAAGCTCCTCATAAAGTTTTGATTGGTAGACATCTTACTCGTGGTCTTGGAGCGGGATCTCTTCCTCAGATCGGTGAAGAAGCTGCAAAAGAAAGTGAACAAGATATTCGAAATTCTCTTGGTCGTGCTGATATGGTTTTTATTACTTGTGGTCTTGGTGGTGGTACAGGAACTGGCTCTGCTCCTGTAGTTGCTCAAATAGCAAAGGAGTCAGGAGCTCTTACTATTGGTGTTGTTACTTTACCTTTCAGTGTTGAGGGTCTTATTCGTATGGAAAACGCTGAAGCAGGTTTACGTCGTCTTAGAGATGTTTGTGATACAGTTATTGTTATACCTAATGATAAATTACTTGATATTGTTCCTAATCTTTCTCTTAATGCTGCTTTTAAAGTAGCTGATGAGGTACTTATGAGATCGATAAAAGGAATAACAGAAATGATTACAATGCCTGGTCTAGTTAATCTTGATTTTGCTGATTTAAAAACCGTTATGAAACGTGGTGGTGTTGCTATGATAGGTCTTGGAGAGGCAGAAGGTGAAAATAAAGCAATTAATGCTGTAGTAGAGGCATTAAACTCACCACTTCTTGAAGTTGATATTTCAGAAGCAACAGGGGCTCTTGTTAATGTAACAGGTGGAGAAGATATGACTATTAGTGAAGCAGAAAGAGTAGTTGAAGAGATATATTCAAGAGTCGATCCAAATGCTCGTATTATCTGGGGTACAACAGTTGATCCATCACTTAAAAGAAATATTAGAGCAATGCTAGTAATTACTGGTGTGAAATCAAAACAAATACTTGGCCCTGCTCAAAAATCATTTGAAAATAAAGAATATGGAATTGATTTTGTAGCTTAAAAAATCACCAAATTCTTTCTTTTATTCTAAATTTATATGAGTTGAATATTGTAATTTGTATTAGTTATTTTTTTACCAGCTTCCTTCAAATGCATTGTAATCTATTCTAGCCCAGTCGTCGATATCAATACCACCATGGCTTCCATCTGAATAATCAACGAATTGATACATCCATATATAGTTCATGCAACTTTGATAATGTCTGTTGATTAAATAGGCTATTATACCACCTCCAGTACCATGTCCAGGTA
>CAZVNH010000347.1:0-3134 GCA_964628575.1 uncultured Thermoplasmatales archaeon
TCTGCTATCATTTCTTGGAATCTTTCTCGTCCTTTGATGTCCTTACCACTTGTTTCGTCTTTATAGGTTTTTACCCATCGCCAATTTGGAATTTCAGCTAACCATCCATCTAAAGTTGATTTTTGACCTTCAGGGCTATAACCTTTTGCCTGTTCCTCCCGAGAAACCCTGATATAATATGCTACTTTATGCTCCTTTTGTATTTGAACCACCTCATGTACATGGCTAAAGCCTTGTATTAGACATGTGCCAAATATGCTTGTATTATATTTAAGTTTTTGTGAAAAATATTGAAAATTTTTTGTTAAATCTTGATGTTTATAGGAGATAACATCTCAATTTCTCCTTAAAAAATATGGTTCTATAAGACATAACATTCTTAAAATTCATTAGAAACACATTTTTTTACCAAAAACCCCCCCTTTTTTGCTCGAAATTTGAGTAAAGTAAGCATTTTCATACTTTTGTCCATTATTTTCAATTTTTCAAAAAATAAAATCGTTAATAATTAGTTATTACGCTAAATATTATCTATCATAAAAAAATGAAATTTAGTTTGAATTAATTTATCATGGTTTTATTATTGTTATCATGATTCATGTTAACAATATAATTTAATGTTAATTTATAATATTAAATTATAAAGCTTATATCTTTATTATATTTATTATGTAAATAACATAGCTAAAATATTGATTTTTCAATATAAGTTTGTCAGAAAAATATTCAGCATTATTTCAATATCATTGTTTCAAAACAATATTTCATAATGGTTATCTGATTTTGATTCTATATATTTTCACTTATTCTACAATTATAGTAATATAATTCTTAAATTTTTATTTTGTTAATTAACTAATTTAATAAAAGGTTACATGTGTTAAAAATTGAAGGTTTATTTAATAAAAATTATAAATAATTCTTCGTATATTACATATCTGTAATTGAGGAGATGTAAGAAATTTTAAATTCGGAATTAGCTATTAATATTATAAAACACACACTTGAAAACTCATTAAATGGTATAATAATAACTAATAATAATGGAATAGTTGAATATGTGAATAAAACATCATTAAAAATACTTGGTTATTCTGAAAAAGACGAGATATATAACAAACAAATAATTGAATTTTTTTCATCAAATGAAGTAATTAACATAGATGATATTTATAATGGATATAATAGATTTAGATGTAAAAATAATAACATTATTGATGTTAACATATTATTTTCAAATTATGATAATAAATATATTTTGATTTTTAATGATGTAAGCAATCTTAAAACAGCCGAGAATAAAATCGATACTCTTTTAATTGAAAATAAAAAACTATCTAAACAAAAAGATGATTTTATTTGGCAGCTTGGACATGATTTAAAAACACCAATTGCCTCAATTGTCACATTACTTCCAATTATTGAAAAACGCATTAATGATCCAGAATTAAAAGAAATGATAAAACGAGTACTTAATAATTCAATAATATTAAAAAATGAAGTCAATAAAATTCTTGATGTAGCAAAAGTAAAAGCTTTCGGAACAAGTTTAGAACTAAAAGACTATAATTTATATGATATAGTTCAACCTATTATTACAGAATATACGAATTTATTTTCAGAAAAAGAAATAATTATATCAAATGAAATTAACAATGATCTTTTTGTAAAGGTTGATAAAGACCAGTTGATAAAAGTTTTTAATCAATTGCTATCTAATTCTTTAAAGTATTCAGCTAATGGTAGTTATATTACTTTTTTTGCAGAGGATTCTGGTGATTATATAAGAATTGAGTTTGAGGATACTGGTTCAGGTGTTGAAAAAGAAGTTTTAGATCATTTATTTGAAGAATTTTATAAAGCTGATGATTCACGTCATGATCTTTCTTCAAGTGGTCTGGGGCTGCCTATTTGTAAAAGTATTATTGAGAGTTTTGGTGGTGAAATAAAAGCCCATAGTTTAGGTTCTGAAAAAGGTCTTTCTTTTTATATTTCTCTTAAGAAAGGTGTTAAAAAAACTTTGTTTTAAGTTTTTTTTATTACTTATCATTTAAAATAGATCTTGTAACTAATTCCCTATTGATTTAACAATTGTTACCAGTATAATTAAATATTAATGAACTATACCTTTAATTGGTAAAGGATGGGATATACTATATGGATCTATTAATATTATATTTCTCTTGTTTATTTTTTTTAGATATAAAATTTTTGGAGTTAATTCAATGAATGATGAACCAGATATAATTAAAGAACTTAAAGAAGCTGAAAAATTAGGTTTATTTCAGAGTAAAACCAATAGTATTTATGATGAGGTAGAGAAATCTGAAGAATTATCTGAAAATATATCAAATCAGAGTGTTGGTTTTGTTGAAGAAAATGTTGAAAATCAAGATTTTGAAAAAATGAATAATTCATTGAAAATTAGTGAAGAAATATGGCGTTCTCTAACAGAAAACACAAATGATATTATAATGATTGTAGATAAATTAGGGATTATGCAATACATCAACAAAACAATACCGCCATTTACTGTTGATGAAACAATTGGAAAATCGGTATATGAATATACACCAAAAGAGCAACATGATATTATGAGGGAATCTATAGATAAAGTTTTTGAAATGGGGAAATCAGATAGTTATGAAGTTTCCTCAAGCATCCCTGGAACAGGTAATATATGGTTTAGAACAAAAGTAATCCCTATTAAACGGAATAATGAGACTGTTCAGGTTATATTGATTTCTACAAACATAACTGAACAAAAGAATGCAGAAGAGTTATTAAAAGAAAAAATCGAGGAACTTGAAAGATATAAGGATATAACTGTGGGTAGAGAACTTAGAATTGTTGAGTTAAAAAAAGAGGTAAATAAACTATGTAAAAAATATGGTGAAAAAATTAGATATAGAACAGATTATGAAAATAGATAAAATGATTAAAATATTATAAAAATACCAAATAATATTAATGAGAGGAAAAATTTAAAAATAAATGATAAAGAAATATGGATTGGAGAAAATAGGGTCTATCTTGGTGTTGATAATATTTTTTATGAAACTATAGCCGGTCCAATTGATGAAGAATTAGAGAATTCTATATCATAGGCTATTATTAAACTTAAAGTTTTATCT
>CAZVNH010000348.1:0-3122 GCA_964628575.1 uncultured Thermoplasmatales archaeon
ATGAAGGAACACCATATACTGCGATGAAAGTAGCTCAAACAGTTGCAGAAGCTGTCCGTGAAAAAGGAATCGACAGAGTAAACGTAAAAGTACGTGGACAAGGTGGAAACAAAGGAGGAACACCTGGTCGTGGAGCTCAAGCTGCTATTAGAGCTCTTGTTAGAAGTGGTCTGAAAATAGGTAAAATCGAAGATGTAACACCAATTCCCCATGATGGCTGCAGAAAAAAAGGCGGTAGACGTGGAAGAAGAATTTAGGTGGACATATTTATGAAAGTTAATGTAGTTGAATTAAAACCAAAGAAGGCTGTTATAAAACTTGAAGACATTCAACCATACTTTATTAATTCTATAAGACGAATTATGATTTCAGAATTACCAAAACTTGCTGTAGACGATGTTATAATATATGATAATACGTCTGCTCTTTTTGATGAAATAATTTCTCATCGGTTAGGACTTGTGCCAATACCAACTGACCTTAGTCTCTTAAATTTTAGAGAAGATTGTGTTTGTAAAGGGAAGGGCTGTCCTAATTGTACAGTTAGATACACTCTTAGTAAAGAGGGAGAAGGAGTTGTTCTATCTGGTGATCTTCAACCTGCTGAAAAAAGCTGGACAATAACAGAAGATAAAATCCCAATTGTAAAATTATATAATGACCAAAGACTTATTTTAGAAGTTGAGGCAGTACTCGGTAGAGGTTATAATCATGCAAAATGGCAGGGAGTTATATCTCCAGCTTATCGTATGGAAACAATTATTGAATTTGATAAAAGCCATTTAAAAAATGCTCAAGATTTTATAAATAAATTACCAAAAGATATTGCAGAAATAAAGGCAAATAAAATAATTTTAAAAGACCCTTTAAAATTACCAATCTTGGAATCTTTAATAGAAAAAGAAAAAATTGATTTTATAACTATTAAACATGATCCTAATAAATACATATTTAGTTTTGAGACAGATGGCTCTCTATCGGCAAAAGATGCAATTATCGAATCAGCAAAATTATTAGAAGGAAAATATGCTGAATTCGGTAAACAATTAAAAAATTTAAAATAATTATTTTTTTTACAAACATCTTTTAATCAATTCATTATTTTAAGATAGAATAATATTGGGCCTGTGGGGTAGCTTGGTATCCTTGTAGCTTCGGGAGTTATAGACTTGAGTTCAAATCTCAGCAGGCCCATACTCTGTTCTTGGAGAAACTCCAGATGAAACAGAGGTTTTGATAAAAAGTTTTACTTTATCCCTTTTTCATGATGTATTTGAACCAGTCAAAAGGTGCCTGTCTCATGTATTGCTTGGCATCACGAACATAAGTCATTGTAGTCTGGATTTCGCTATGTCCAAGCCAGTCTCTCACATCGTAAATGTCAAATCTTTTTGTTTCAAGCTTGGTTTTGATTAGTTTACCTGTTGCACACCAATGTCTTGATACATATGGTTGATATTCTGGAAAAATAGGTTTAACTCTACGAGTTACAAACATACGATATTGGAATTTCTCTATTGGTCGGCCGTCTGGTCTAAGATATAAGGCGTTTCCACTATGTTGATTTGCTACTTTTGGTCTCCATTTATCTATCCAGTTTTTGAAGCTTTTACGAGTTTTACCAGTCATTAATGCCTTTTCTGGGATTATTACTCTACTTGTTTGATGTTTCTTTGGCTCTCTAACTATAATTATTCCTTTGTCAAGTTTAACGTCATCAACTGTCATTGTGCATGTTTCTGAGGGGTTTCGCCAGCCGATCATAAAAGAATGCATAAGTGTGTATTGTATGAATGCGTTTTCATATTCATCTTTGCTGTATTTGTGATGTATCATTTTATGGACTATTTCTGGACTTGGTATGACTCTTGCCTTAGTCTTTGGAACGGATGGAGGTTTATAGTTCCAGTCAGTAAGTGGTATTCCATATGCATTGAGAAATGTCTTCATTGTTTTCCATTCATGAGATAGAGCTGATGCTCCTGCAAGATCTATTTGTTCTCGGTAATCCATGTGTCTAATGAAGTTTTCATATGTTGGGTTTCTAAAATCTACGGGACATGGATGTTGTTCCATGAACCTTGCGTATCTCATTCTTTTTTCAATTGTGCTTCTTGAAAGTCTTTGTCTGAGTAATGCATGAATTGCTACTTCATCAAATGATGCTTCTTGTGAATTTAAGGAGATGGGGCAGTCTAATCTACCAATATTCTCTATGTTATTTAACAAGTAATTTCCCCCTTATATTGTCTTACTTTGTAAGACAATATAAGGTAATGTATTGCAAGTATTTATATTTTTCTGTCTTATTATGTCTTATGTTGTAATTATGTCAAAAAGAGATACAATATCAGTGACGATTAGGCTTCCAAAAGACCTTGTAGAATGGATAGACTCAAAAGTTGATGGCGTAAATTTTCGAAATAGAACGCATGTTATTGAAAAAGCTCTTACCAGCTATCAAGATAAATAAAAAATATTTTTTACAATAAAATATTGTTTGGATAAAAATGGATTAAAAAAAAGGATTTTTACAATCTTGTAAGTTTTTTAGTGATAAAATTTATAAACAAGGGTAATTATTTTACTTTAATATTTCAAATTGTACCATTAGAGCTTTTTGAGATCCAGACAAAAGTGAATTTTCTATAAATGTGTCTTTTAAATATATAAAGATATATATAAAAATGGTTAGCTAATATGATAAATAGGAATTTAATTGTAAGCAAAAAATTTTATAAAATAAATAATGAAAATGAAGAACCATTAGAATCACATTCCATCTTTAATATCTACCTGATCTTTAATTTAACTAATAAGTGGATATTCGAACTTGTATCACCATCTCTAATTAATATAATAGAATTAACAAATCTCATTAATAACAAACTACAAGAAACTCAAAAAAAATTGTCCACTATATCTGAACACTTTAAAGTTTCAATCCTAGAGGAAGTTTATCACTTATGGTGTTCTGATGACAATATAATATGCATCAATTTAAATAATGGCTTTAAAATTCCTTGGATGAATTCAGTGATAACAAATATGATGAAAAAAATTAAATCTGATGAAGATTTATTTGCTAAAAGCCCAAGAATTTTATTAATATCAGAATTTTT
>CAZVNH010000349.1:0-3114 GCA_964628575.1 uncultured Thermoplasmatales archaeon
CATATGTCATAACCGGACTTGGCGTTGTTTGGTGGACTAATATGGATAATATGAATGATTTGTTGTACTTATGGGTATGTAATAGCAAATATAATATTAAGTTGAGAATTATTCGTTTAATTACAAACGATAAAATAAAGAAAAAATGGCTTGAGTGCGAGGATATTAAAACTGGAAAGATTAAAAGAATCGGTCTTTTTTATTTATGCGGAAATAAAAAGTATTTGGTCAGCGGTTCGGTGTTAGGGAATACGGATAATAAAAATAAAATGTTGTTCTTTACTAGAATAGGCGAGACATTATATTGTGAGAAAGATATTTGAAGGAGAAATATAAAATGAATAAAAAATTTATAGCAAATTTTAAAGGTTTAAACGTAGGCGACACAATGTCGTTGACACAAGAACAAAATGGATTCGGCGATTCTATTTATTTACAGATATGTACTATTAATTTTTATAAGATAATGAAAAATATTAATAGCAGGATCAAAGGTCAAATTATTAAAATGAAAACTGATAATGATTGTCATTTTTTTACTGTTGATTATAAAGTAAATATTGATAATAAATATTATTTTAGACACTTTTATTTTGATTTATATGGTATGGATGTTAATAGTTATGCTAATGACATTAGTAGGTTGATATGTGAATTTGAAAATGATTATTTGAATTATATAACGCTTGCTTTTAAATTGAATGTTGATAATAAAGAAGATATATTAAAAATCTCCGGATTGAAAGAGATAGGAGAGAATAAAATTATGAAAACAACTAAATATATTGATAGAATGAATAAATTATGTGAAAAGATTGATAAAGTAACTACGGATATGAATAGAGTATTAAGTACATTTAATTTTTTTGAGAATAATAACAAATCAGACAAGTATCAATGTACAAGAATAATTACTGCTTGGCAGTATCAAGGGATTAATAAAACATTAAGTGAAGATACACCTGAATGGTTTAAAAATTGCATCAAAACTTATAATACAGCAGATAATAGCATTACAATTAATACCGGATATGGACATTGTCAAGATGTGAATATTGGAGATTATTTATTAATTGAGGATGATGGATTTATAAATGTTATTAGCAAGGTAGTATTTGAAAAAATATATTCACCTGTTTGTATCAAAAAAGTTTCTGATCCTAAAATAATTATATAAAAATGACTGATGATATAAAGCGTTTAGCTGCATTTTTGGAACGGGCAGCAACCCTAGATAATGAGTATTTAAGACTACGTAAAATCGAGTTACAATGTCAGGCAAAAGGTGTTGAGTTTCCAGAAAATATACGAGAGCAAAAGTTTAATGTTTGTCGGCTTATGGCAAGAGCAAAGTATTATAATAATGAGTTGATTTTGGCTTGTAAATTGCCTAAATTGGAACATAGGGTAATGACATTGCGGTATAATAGATGCAGAAAATGGAGTAATATAAGTGCTTTAGTTCATGTAAAAGGTGTGTATGCGGTTAGGAATAGAGCATTGGAAATGATGGTGTCAACATTCAATATGATGTATCCTGATGTATCCTGATTGGAAACCGGATAGAGATTAATTAATTTGTTTCACTATCCGGTTATTCGGTTTTATGGTTATTAATTTAATCTATAAAAGCCGTAATAGTAATGCATTTACCTGTATTGGTATAAATCTCATATATAAAATCACCTATATTTATGATTTGCGTTATGGTTGAAATATCAATTGTTAAAATGTGAGGATTATTATTGTTACCGCTATAATCATCAGGATCATAAGATTTTGTAAATACTAGATTATTGTTGTCTATGATACAATTTGTATAAGCCAGATTGTTAATTGTGGTTTTATCAGATTGGATGGTTAGTAAAAGAGCGTGAAAATCAAAATTGTTTATTAATGATGATATGGAAGATAATATAGCATTTAGGTTGATAGCTGTGTTTGTATTTGTAGTCATAATTATACCCCTTTTTAATTTCAATAATATATTTTAATTGATGTTTAGCACAAGTGTTATGATTAACTGGATTTAATTAATAATGGAATTGTTGTCCGATTGTTAAATTAATTAAAGTTCTAATTAATGGTGTTTTATATTCGGATTCTAGAATGTTTTTAATATTAGAAATGCTATAAATGTTTGTTTTAATACTTCTGCTTTTACAGTCATTTATTAGAGCGTTAGTAATATAGTGTAATGCTTTATTTTGATTGTTGTCGCAAATTTTAATTATTTCATTAATTTTGTTTTTTGCCCATGTTTTAAGGTCGGTTAACGATAAATCTATCACTTTATCAAGACGATTAGAAGAATTATTTTTGTAAGTCATAAAATTTTTATTGTTAAAATATAAATGATGGATAATTTCAAATTCTTCAATGTGGTTTTTTGCGTGATGATAATATTCTTCATTTGAGCGAATCATTCTCCATATTTGTTTTGGAGTTCTAATAGTTTTGGTTTTAAGACAGCTATTTAATATTGGTCTAATATCATAGCCATAGAATGCAAGTCTGGTTACTCGATATTCAAGATTTTTGGCACGACAACACAAAGGTAATATTGTTGTGCTGGTGTTTGTTGCTGTGTTGATTGTGTTTTTCATGATTTGATACTCCTTTTTATTGATTTATTATTATGTGTGTGATATAATGAGAGCGTAGCCGATAGGTTTTAGTTAGCCTGTCATGTGTATGTAATAACCGCTGTGCTTTGACGGGCTGTAGCGGTTATTTTTTTATGGCTTCAATCAATAACAGGACAAGTACAAGTGTTATGATTATCATTTCCATAAGCTGTCACCTCCTTTACTCTCGTTTGGAGGATTCGGCTGACCGCTTGCCTATCGGCTACAATTAATAGTATACGGATATTGCTAGCAAATATCAATTGACAAATGAAACAAATATTGCTAGCAAACTTTATGCATTATGTATATTGCTAGCAATGGCATACTATGTTAATATATATTTGAGGTGATATGCATGGCGTATAGCGAAGCTAAAAATAAGGCAGTACAAAGGTATATTAGTAAAGCATATGATCAAATATCATTACGAATTAAAAAGGGTCAAAGGGAAGAATATAAACATTCAGCAGATAAAGCTGGACAA
>CAZVNH010000350.1:0-3113 GCA_964628575.1 uncultured Thermoplasmatales archaeon
TGTTTGTCATATGAACGTCGCATAAAGCAGCCACCCTTTCACATTTTTCTCTTAATTTTGTGTCTACTTTATTATACCATGTCCAATATTACCGTCCCTATTTTGTATACTTTTTGGGGGTCAGACCAAAAATTACTTCTAATTACATTTTAGTAATTATTCCTTTCACACTAATCGTCCCCATTTAGTTCTTCCTTGCTCTAAATGTTTCCCACCTTTTTGTTACATACTAGAATCTGTCAAAAGCAATTCTGTCTGATTTTATATTTTGTTGCTTAGATATATTACTCTTTTTTGAGGGTGTAGAGGAAGAAATAAGCCAAGAACGATTGAAGTTCTGGTTCTCCAATCGTTCTTGGCTTATTGGTATGTCAAAAAAGAACTGCCTCTTTTTAGCTTTTCCTATGAAATTTCTATATAGTAAAGATTAGTAACATCAGCTTTTGTAATTGTATGACTACCAGCTTCAAGCTGTACAGTAACAATACCATTTGTCATTGCATAATTTATTCCATCTATTTTGATCCTTGTACCATCTGATGTATTAAACACTAATGTTAATGTTGAAGCTTCTGTTGTAGTAAATTGAATACTTGTTGCACTCTCAATTTTCAAACACTGTGTAAGTGTTAAACCGTTATAAGTTACAGTTCCCTTAATTGTAGAAAGATTTCCTGAGATGCTGAAGAAATTACTGTCTAGTCCATCAGTTGTGAAGTTATGAACAATTGATGTTGCAATAGGAGTTGGTGTAGGTGTTGGTGTTGGTGTTGGTGTTGGTGTTGGTGTCGAGCCACCTGAAACTGAAACATCAAGCTGGTCAATGTTTGCTAGATCCTGTCCGGTCGATTCCAGCCTGATAGTATTGGAAGTACCACTATTTAGTGTAGCACTTACTTCTTTTACACTCCAGATTGTCCATGAGCCGGTAGGATAAAATGTGATATTCTGCCATGCTCCTCCATTTACCTGTATCCGTCCGGTTCTGGAACTGGTTACACCTAATGCATTTCTTAAACATAATGTTGCAGAACCTCCGGAACCTCCGTCCACATTCTGGAATTCCAGATATCCGCCATTACTTGGAAAGTTGACATAGCCTGTACCATTATATCCGCCATTTTTAGTTTCGAAAACAGCGCCTGACCCGTATGAAGCATTTTCAGCTTGATACGTACTGCTGCCTGGTGTTGGTGTCGGAGTTGGTGTTGCTGATGGTGTAGGAGTTGGTGTTGCTGATGGTGTTGAGGAATTTCCACCAATAGATACAAGCCCTATAGTATAGCTTCGGATTTTAGACATAAGTGCTGTATTAACAGCATAATCTGTGTCATCAACAGAATCGTTGAAATCCCATGTAAAATCTCCACCATTCATACGTCCTGCGTTTTCTGTAACAATTTGAGCAACATTGTTACATCATCAACATCCCATTGAGTTACCCCAATATCCTTATTTGTATCAAAGTTGTTATATGTAGTTCCTCCAACTAGAGTTTTATATGAGCTTGGAACAGATTCATTTCTTGTAGATGCAAGGTATGCATCAAATGATGTTGCATTTGCAGCAGCTGTTCCTGCATTTGAGTTTGCATAAATAATACTATCAGCATTTTCAATAATATTATTAAAGGCTTTAATCATACCTCCATCTTCACCCGAAAATGTACCTTGTCCCAAAGCATCGGTACCTTGTAATGAACTCATCATAGGATCCTTAGCATGTCTAAAATAGTTAGCTTCTACAAATGCTGAACTACCTTTTGTTGTGCCAACACCATATTTTGCATTACCATCAAAAAAATTATTATAGACATGAACTGATGCCACTCTAATACGTGGATGACGTGAATCTGAATGGTCAAACCAGTTGTGATGGTATGTTACAAAGAATTCTGCTGTATCACTCATACCACAAAGAGAGCATTTTCCGGAATCCCAGAAGTGGTTGTATGCAATGGTTACATAAGTTGATGCTCCTTTAACATCAGCAGAACCGTCACCTTTTGCCTGATCTGCATCACTTCCTGCTGTTCCATAAAAAATATCATTATTATGTACCCAGATATTAATGTTTCCTGTATCAAGCGAAATACCATCATCCGGGAATAACATAATTCCCATATTTCTAAGTTCTACATTACCGCAATATCTGATCAGGAAACCCCATCCATAAGCAGTTGCATCATCACCGACACCTTCTACCGTCATATTCATTTCTTTATATGATGATTTACCTTTCACCTGAAGATATCCACTGCTGTTAAGCTGCCCACTCATGTCACTGTCTGTAACCTGTCCAATAAATCTTATTGCAAGCGGTGTTGTGTCATAACCTTTTTGTCTTAGTGTTAGAATTCCGCCAATACCAACACCTGTTTGTATTGAACCACTACTGCTTACTACAACGTCAAGTGTTACAGTTTGTGCTGTCTCAGATGTTACATAAATAACCTGAGCACCACTCTTAAGTGTTCCATCTTCATTATAAGCACCTGAACCGGTACCATATTGTGAATCTCCTGAAAAAGCAAATCCATTTCTATCATTAGCAGCTACTGTAAGCGTATTTGAAACAGCACTTATTTTTGAACCATCTGAAAGCATTGCTTCAACTTTCATAACATATTGTCCGGCTGCAAGACCTACCGCATCCGCTCTCCAATATGCTGAATATTGTCTAATTAACTCATTATCGATTTGTACATAAGCTGAATCCCCTGCACTAGCAGATTTAACATATACATTATATCCATCGGCACCACTTACTGCATTCCATTGGATATAAGCACTTTCGAGCCCAGCTCCACTGTCTGTCACCATAATACTTGCAGAATACGTAGTAGTTACAAGTGTTCCCGCAGCCATAACTAATACTAAAGTAACTAACAACAACTTTCTAGCAATTCTGATAATACTTTTTTTCATACTTTTTTACCTCCTAAAAAATTTATTAAAATACACATATACAATTAAATTTGCAACTATTATCTTACAGATTATTTTCTGCATTTTTGCAAATTAAATTATATAATGATATTTCCCAGTGGTCTGTAACGTATACTTTTTAGGGTGTGCAGACCACAGACAGAGGAAGTGGATTTGTAACACTTA
>CAZVNH010000351.1:0-3109 GCA_964628575.1 uncultured Thermoplasmatales archaeon
GTGTAGGTATCCGGACAAATGAGAATTTTTTGGCAAAAGAACTTAATATTCACAGAAAGACAATTGAACGGCGAATAAATATCCTCCTTAAAAAAGGAATTATAAGTAGACCTGTCTGTCAGTTTCCTAGATTAATTGTTCCACCTGAGTACATATTAGTAAAATCCCTATTTCAAATTAAAAAACAACAAGATAAAATATTGAAATCCTTAAAAACTGACCCGCATGTAACCTGGATAATCAAAGCAGTTCTTGGGAGAGGAGGATACAACTTGGTTGTATTCAGCACGTTTTATAAAATAGAAGACCATCTAGAATGGCAAGAAAGATTGGATCAACAATTCCCATCTTGTATTGGTGCGATAAAAAATACGTATCTTTCACCAGCAATGACATTTTCAATTGCTCCAGAATATGTATCAACGCGTATCATAAAAAATAGATTAAAGAATGTTCATGGTAAATAATTTTTGGAGATTAAATAAAATTGTATCCTACTCTCCATTTTTTTATTTTTAGTATTGAAAAAATCAATTTAAACAAAGAAAGTCTATAAAAATAATATTATTTTATAAAATTTTGGGTCTGGGATTTCTGCTGGAAGTCTCCCCTATCCTCCAGAAACAAATAGTTTCGATTGGCCCTGTAAAAATAGCTGTGTTATAACAGGTCCAGACCCAAATATTACATATGTTTTTTAAATTTAAATTTTACGGTTTTTTTTATTACTATTAATATATTAAATTTTTATATTAGAACTGTGGTTCAAATTAAAAAATAGGATATAACAATATTTGTATTCCAAATAGTTTTTCAGAATATTTTTTTAAAATTGAATACCAATAAAAACTAATGTCATTCTTCAAGTGTCGTGATATCTTCTTTCTTGAAAAGATATGTTTCTAGTTCGTGATGAAATTCAGAATCCTGTCTTCTAATCCATTCTATTAACATTGCAGCATGTTCTTTTTCTTCATCTCTATTATGAGCTAAAATATCCTTTAGTGATTTATCTTTAGTAGCATCTATTCTTTCTTGATACCAGTTTACAGCTTCCAATTCTTCTATTAAAGATTGCCTTGCACGATCAAGGTCTAAAGTTTTTTCAGTTAGATTTTTTCTATCTTCATATTGTATCATAATTCATCAAAAATAGCAATATATCTGAGTTTATAAAATATTCTAGCTGTTATAATTTTAAAAAATAAAGTATTTTTATATGATAAAAAATTTTGTTTACTTATATAATAAATTACATTAAAAATAATTAAACCTTTTTTTAAGATTTTATTAAATTTTTCCTAGTTTAATAAGCCTAATGCTGATAAATCTAATACTACTAAGAAATTTTTTTAAAAAATAATATCTGAGATTATGGTAATATTTCTTGTTTACTTAACTACAAAAAAAATATATTTTTTAAACCCCTTCCTGCACAACTGGCTCCTCTTTATATGTTTTAGCAAGTTCATCATTTATAACATCAGCCAGACGTCGGATTCCTTCTTTTATTATTTTATCATCGCTAAATGAAAAATTTAAACGCATAGAGTTATAGTTACCACCGTCAGGATAAAAAGCATCACCTGCTACATATGCAATTTTTTTAGCAATTGCTTTTTGTAGCATTAAACTTGTATTAATTTTTTTTGGAAAAGTTAACCAAATAAACATTCCACCTTTCGGAATTGTCCATGTTACATTTTTTGGGAAATATTCCTCTAAAGCTTCTAACATTATATCGCGTTTTATTTTATACATCTTCTTTATCTTTATAACTTGTTTATCTAGATATCCACCATTGATATACTCATATGCAACATATTGACTAAAAACATTTGTGCATAAATCAGCTGCCTGTTTAGCAAGTGTAAGCTTGTCAAGTATTTCCTTTGAAGCAATTATCCATCCTAATCTAAAACCAGGTGCTAAAATCTTTGAAAAAGTACTAATATAAATTACTCTACCTTTTGTATCAAATGATTTTATTGATGGAATTGATTCACCTTCAAATACAAGATCGCTATATGGGTCATCTTCTATTATTAGAAAATCATATTCAGAAGCAATTTCTATAAGTTCTTTTCTGTGACTGAGTGAAATAGTTTCTCCAGATGGATTCTGAAAATTAGATACCGTATATAGGAATTTAGGGTTTATACCTGTTTTATGTAATCTTTTTAGATTTCTTCGAAGTGAATCAAGATCAATATCTTTTTCAGTCATTGGAATTGATTCACAATTTGCTTCAAAAGCACTAAATGCTTGAATAGCACCAAGATATGTAGGAACACTCGATAGATATGTATCACCAGGATCTAAAAAACACAATGCAGATAAAAATAAGGCTTGTTGTGCACCTGAAGTTATCAGAATATCGTATAGCTCGCAATTAATGTTTTTATCATTCTTCATTCTTTCAGCAAGTGCACCTCTTAAAAGATGTAAACCTTCTGTAGTACCATATTGTAAAGCATTGTTAATTTCCTTTTTAAATATTTTTTCACTACATCGATGAATAATTTCAACTGGAAAAGCAGATGGATTTGGAAGACCTCCACCAAATGAAATCATATCTGGAATCTGAGTAATTTTTAGTAATTCTCTTATTTCAGAAGCTTTTAACATTTTTGCTTTTTTTGAAAATAACCTTTCAATATTTACAACCATAAAAATTCCTATATTCCAGCAACCGATATTATTTTATAAAACTTGGTATTAAAATTAAAATTCTTTATCAAATTTGTTTTTTCTATTTTGTTGTTCATTTTTAATTTGAGTTATCAAATTATAAAGCTTTTTAACAGAATATAAATTAAACTTAATATTATCATTATATGGACATTCCTCATCATAAACAGCGTTTTCGTATTTCTCATCATATATAAGAGGATAAAGTCTACAACCCTCAGGTCTATTATTATATATTAAACAAATCTTTCCATTATGAAAAACACATCGCCCATCCTTATTCTTTAATATTAACCAATTTTTATTTCTTTGTACAAAATAATTGGTTTTATATCCTAAATTTTTTATTTTTTCAATATCTTTTTTTGAAAGAAGCATTGATGTTTGATAGCAACATTTTGTACAATCATTTTGAATA
>CAZVNH010000352.1:0-3096 GCA_964628575.1 uncultured Thermoplasmatales archaeon
ACAAACTACTAAGTAACATGTTATTAAAATTTATTAATTAAATTATTCTGTTTTTATATGGATTGTATATTTATTGATTTTATAGTTGAATCCTGTTGATATTATTTTTTTGTTAAATTGTTTTTTTATTAAATTATTTCTTTGTTAAATCTATAGTAATAGTATTTTTTATGAAATTAATATATAATGAAAAACTAGGAAATTAATAATGAAAAAGACGTGGATTTTGGAAAAAATTTTTGCCGCTGATTTTGAACAACATTTTATATATAATAAGGTGTTAAGCCGCGAAAAATGAACGGGAATGATAGGTTTTTTATTCCTATTATTTTTAACAGGTTATAAAGGACTTTAAATCTTAGATTTAATAGGAGGAATTTGGTTGTTGGATTATGTTATATTTTTATGGAAATAAATAGATTAATAAGCCGTTGATTTTGGATAGAGATAGATAAAATAAATATGAATAAATTTTTTTTTAAAAATTGGAAATAGTTTTTTTATATTAAATTTTTTGTTATGATTTTTTTCTTTTAGTATTTTTTGTTGTATATTATGTTGCATATATTTTTATTTAAGAAAGATTTAAGACCGTTCAATAGATACATTAATGCGATATTTGAAAAAAATATTTGAAAATATTCATAGAATATTGAGATTATTTTCTATAGTGGGGGTATACATCTTATGAGGAAAGGAAGTCTAAAGAAATGTTTTATATTTGTAGTTATAGGATTGTTTATTGGAGGAAATGGATCTGCAATTAATAATAAAGAAATTGAATTAGATAATAGAAATAATTCGCCTGAGACGCCTATAATGGATTATTGTAGCCATGAAGATAATAATTATGTTTGTTATACTGGTGAGTCATTGTATCATTGTTTTCAATGTAGAGATCCGGATCTTAATGAGGATTTGCAGTTTAGAATAGATTGGGATGATTCTGGTTGGATTGGTTGGAGTCATGATTGGTGGGTTGATCCTTATAATCATGGTGATGGTTATACTGTTGCTAATGGCTATGAATGGCATACGTGGAATGAACCTTTTACTGGTGATATAAAAATTCAATCGAGAGATAATGGTGATGATAATGTTTTTGGTACGGGTGATGATTTGCTTAGTCCTATTCTTTATTATTGGGTAAATGTTATTGACCCACCAAACAATCCACCAAATATACCTATGATGGATTATTGTAGCCATGAAGATAATAATTATGTTTGTTATACTGGTGAGTCATTGTATCATTGTTTTCAATGTAGAGATCCGGATCTTAATGAGGATTTGCAGTTTAGAATAGATTGGGATGATTCTGGTTGGATTGGTTGGAGTCATGATTGGTGGGTTGATCCTTATAATCATGGTGATGGTTATACTGTTGCTAATGGCTATGAATGGCATACGTGGAATGAACCTTTTACTGGTGATATAAAAATTCAATCGAGAGATAATGGTGATGATAATGTTTTTGGTACGGGTGATGATTTGCTTAGTCCTATTCTTTATTATTGGGTAAATGTTATTGACCCACCAAACAATCCACCTACCATTCCCAACCAACCCTCTGGAGAAACAGCTTGTTATACCAATGTACAATATTCTTATTCAACAAGCTCGACTGATCAAGATGAAGATGATATTAAGTACGGATGGGATTGGGATGGTAATAATATTGTTGATGAATGGACTGGTTTTTATCCCTCTGGAGTTAGTATTAATACTAATCATATATGGTTAAATTCTGGAATTAATAATGTAAAAGTTAAAGCCGAAGATGCTAATGGAGATCAAAGTGATTTTTCATCTTCACTTTCAGTTACAATAATGGATGGAAGTCCAATAGCGGATGTTGGAGGGCCATATTACAGTAATCCTGGATATTTAGTTGAGTTTAATGGGGATAATAGCTATGATCCTGATGGAGGAGATATAGATCAATTTGATTGGAAATTTTTTGAAGGAGATATATGGAATGAAAATATTGGTCCTTATCCCACTTATATTTATGATTTAGAAAGTGAATATACTGTAACACTTCGTGTTTGGGATGACGAAGGTGATAATAATATAGATACAGATATTATTTATATCAACTATCTGCCTCACCCGCCCACAGCAAATCTAAGAGCAGGTGTACCATATATTGGGATGGAAAAAGATGAGACAATAAAGTTTAACGCAACATGGAGTCATGATAATGATGAGAATGGTTCAAGTATTGTTCGTTATGATTGGAAATTTTATGAAAATGACATATGGCATAATAATTTAAGTGCTACTCCTTATAAAATCTATGATACTCCAGGTGAATATACTGCAACTGTTAGAGTGCATGATGATGAAAATATTACTGATAATGATGATACCATTGTACAAATCCATCCTTATATGCCTCCAGTTGCTTATCCTGGGGCGCCATATAGTGGTATGGAAGATACCGAATTATTATTTGATGCAAGTGGCAGTTATGATCCAGATGAATATCATATAGATCCAGATGGTTATGAAATTATTGAGTATCGATGGGATTTCAACAACGATGACATCTGGGATACTAGCTGGCAGAATTTCTCAAATCCGACATATTCTTACACATATTTTTATGAATATTATGGTCAAGCAAAACTCGAGGTCAAAGATGATGAAGGTAATACAAGTACAGCTTTTGCGTCAGCATCTGTTGAAGGATACAAAGACCCTATTGCAGAGACAGGGGGACCATATTATGGAATTGTCAATATACCAATTCAATTTGATGGATCTAGTAGTCACGATCAGGATCAAAATGGAGACAGTATTACACAATACAAATGGAAATATTATGATGGTGACAGCTGGCATCTTGATGGGCCAGCACCATCACATACATACACATCAACAGGTACATATACGATTACGTTGAATGTGACTGATAACGATCCATATGGATACCTAGGTTATGATGAAAGCTCAACTACAGTATATATGGAAGAATATCAAAATCCCACTGCTGATGCAGGAGGACCATACAACGATCAAGCATACAATCCTATTAGTTTCGATGCTTCAGCTAGTTTTGATAGTGATGAAAATGGATGTTGTGTCATAGGC
>CAZVNH010000353.1:0-3090 GCA_964628575.1 uncultured Thermoplasmatales archaeon
GTATTAATACCTTCATTTTGTATAGTAAATGGATAATCATACTCTTGCCATTGTCCATCATTGATTTTATACATGGTTTTTGCAACTCTTGTCCAATCATCTGCAAAAAGTTCGACTTTAACTTTATCCTGGAACCATGTGTTTATATTATTACATCCGTGAACATTTATAATAGTTTCTGGAGGAACTGTATAATCAATCTTCACAGGACAAATTTGTGTTGTAGTTCCCCCATCATTATCTGTTACGGTTAGTTCTACATTGTATATTTTATCTTTAGTTGAAAACGTATGTTCTGGATTATACACAGTTGATGTTTCACCATTATCATCAAAATCCCAGAAATAGCTAACAATATCACCATCAACATCATATGAAAATCTACCTTCAAATTGTATTGTTAATTCTTTTCCAGCGTATTCATATGGTTTTATAACAGCAACTGGTGGCCATATCTCTTTAACTTCTACATTGTACGTAACATTACTTTTTAATCCAGCAGAACTCCAAGTTGTAAGTTTAACAGGATAATCTCCTTCACTATTCCATGTCCATTTTGGTCTTTTTTGTGTTGAATCAATAATTCCATCATCGTTGAAATCCCATTGCCATAGAACAACAGGACCAGTTTATCTATCTTGAAACTCTATTTCATCACCAAGATGAGGATATATAGGACTATATTCAAAATCTGCAAATACATTCTCAGCTGGTGACACTGGACCAGGTCCCTGTTCTTCTTCTGGCCATTCAGGTGTTATACACCATCTAACAATTTCACCTATTTTTTGTCCACCATATGCAGCATTAAAAAATCCATTGTATCCAAAATCTGGTCCCCAGCTGTTTTTTAAAATCCAGTATCCACCACCTGTAACACTACTATCATCTTTCCATCCAAGAAGTAAAACAGCATGATTAGTAGAATAATAATCCTCTTCAAAATACCAATCATCTGGATTATGATGAGAATTCCAATAACTCGACCAAGCACTAGTTGCATACATTGAAGCAGATATTGGTCCATAGTCCATTATATATCCTTTTACAATGTCTATATCATTTGGATCATCATTTTCAAGATTATGATTAGCACCCCATGATTCCATCTGCCAAAGAATATCATTTTCATCTGGTGGAACAGAGTATGTATTCCAGTTTTCACATTTTTCATCACATGGTAACCAATCGTTTGCTTGATACGGCATACATGTTTCAAGAGGTACTCCATTTATTCCGTTTCCAATACTTGGTGATTCACTTAGTATAGATTCAAAACAATCATCGGTCCATCCACCATTGCAGCTTCCACCATAAGGTAAACATGATAAAATATATTGTTCTGATAGATCAATATCTGTATCTGGATAACCTGAAGCAATATTTATTGCTGCTTCCATAGTACTCATTGCACTAAATGCCCAACAAGAGCCACATGATCCCTGATCTTTTGCAGGTGTTGTCCAATCTCCTCCATAATCCTTCCAACTAAACTGACTTGGCAAATCGCTATAATATGATGGTGATGGTGTTGGTTCTTTATAAAAATCATAATCTGTTTTAGGCTCTGGCGTTCTTTCATTCATGACTGCATATTTACCATTAAGCAATGTGCATGTACAAGTTTTTTTATTTATTTCTAAATCTACACAGCCACATGAACTATTATCACTTTTATCATTAATAGTATATTTTTTTTCAACAGCTCCAATTGTTGTACTAAGAATTAATAACATACAAAGTCCAACTATAATAAAAAAACGTTCACTTATCTTCATATATAACCCCTATCTTTAATTAACAATTGTGTATTTATAACTTTACATAATAACCATATAATAATAACTATTTTATCATGATTTATTTATTAAAAAGATAGATATATTAAATCTATTTTATGATACTAATTATGAAAAATCAATCTTTTAAATTAATTTTTTATTTAATTTACATGATTTTATGCTCTATTGAAAAAGAAGCAGTTGATAAATCAGAATTGTTTGAAATATCAAATTTCCTAAGTTCACTAAGCCGTATTATTTCATAATCAATTTCTTTTTTTGATAATAAATCTGTAAGACCAGGTATATGACCATCACCAACAACTGCAATAATTCTTTCATATTCCTCATCTGCTTTTATAAGTTGATTAACCATATACTGGTTTCTATCATCTATAAGTATACGCTTAATTGTTGGAAATTTATCTCCAATTTCATTAATATATTTTTCAAAATTACCTTCAATGTTATCAAGCTCTTTTTCGACACGCTTTTTACTTACAAAAAATCCTCCTAAACCTGAAAACATTAACCTTAGTTTTTCTCTGAAAGTCATAGAGCGAAGCATTTTTCTAAATAGCACTTGAGCATTCATATCAATAAATGCAACTGGTAACTGATGACTTTGAGCATATTCAATTGTTGTAAGCATCTCTTGACCTGCCATTACACCATACTCATCAGCCATTCCATCTTGAAAACGAGCAAGTAGCTTGTAAATAATTGGAAGATTCTTTGATTGCTCTTTATATTTCTCTGGATCATTTTTTTTTATAAGCATTGCATGGTATCTTTGTTTATCAAGTTCAACACACATAATATCTGGTTGTCTTTCATCGAAAATATTTAATAGAGCCTGGGATAGGTTGAATACATGGCCTGTTCCAATTAAAGTTATCATATTATTTTATCCTAGTATCTATAATGATCTGTTTTATATGGTCCTTCTATTTTGATACCTATGTATTTTGCCTGCTTTAGATTTAGTTTTGTTAATTTTACTCCAAGTTTATATAGATGAAGTCTTGCCACTTCTTCATCAAGTATTTTTGGAAGCATATAAACTCCTATTTCATGAGTTTTGGTCCATAGCTCTATTTGTGCAAGTGTTTGATTTGTAAAGCTATTGCTCATCACAAAACTAGGATGACCTGTTGCGCATCCAAGATTTACCAGTCTTCCTTCTGCAAGCATAAATATTTCATGACCATCTGGAAATATATATTTATCCACCTGAGGTTTGATATTTACTTTTTTCATTCCTGGCATTTTTTCAAGTACTGATACTTGTATTTCGTTAACAAAATGC
>CAZVNH010000354.1:0-3089 GCA_964628575.1 uncultured Thermoplasmatales archaeon
CCAATAAATCTTCACACAGCTTTGAAATATTGTCGATAAAATTATCTTGTCCAAGACTATTGTTCACAATAAAACATGTCTGATTATCACTGATATTTACATTAAATATTTCATATTTATCTCCAAACAGTTCATTAAATGTATTAATAATTCCAAAACGATGCAATTGTTTATCATATTGAGATTGCTCAATATTTATGTTTTCATTATCCACCAGCACAAGTAGATATGAATCAAAATCAATCTTAAATAACTCTTTCTTTTGAAGAATAGTATCACGGTCTGTAATTATACCATTAAGAACATCGTAAAAAAATTTTTCGCAAAGTAATGGAAGGTTCTTCTCAAATAAAGTTTTAAATTTTTTATATTCATTGTCTTTTATTTTCTGCATTTTAAGTTGAGTTACTACTCTTTTTATAATTTCAGTTAATTCTTGAATTTTTGTAGGTTTCAAAACAAAATCAAATGCACCTAATCTTATAGCTTCATGCACATAATCAAAGTCTCTGTGTCCTGTAAGTACTATTATCTTACATTCAGGTACAAAATGTTTAGCTTTTTTTATCATATCCAAACCATTCATCTCAGGCATTTTAATATCAGTAATAATTATATTCGGAGAATGTTTTTGTATTTTTTCCAGTCCCTCCACCCCATCCGAAGCTTCGTCAACAATCTGGCACTCAAGGCTCTTCCAGTTAATAACGTTCTTTAATCCTTTACGGATTACTGCTTCATCATCAATAATTATTACTTTAAACATTCTACTCCTCCATTTAGTAGTTTGTAATGCTTACTTTTGATGGTTTTATTTAAAGCATTACAAATCTACTTCCTTAATTTGTATATTAAACGCACAAATGATTTTACATTAAATTAATATTGATATTTGTTCGTTTAATGAGTTTTATAGGTGTAGATTTCGCATAAGTTAAATTATACTGTAGAATCATTTATACGAAATCTATAGTCTGCGTACCCTGAAATAATCTTGTTACATACCATTAGATTTCATTTTTTATATTTGGTATAACAACACGCACTTTTGTAAAAAAACCTTTCCTGCTAAAAGCTTCAAGACCATATTCTTCTCCAAATAATAGCTTTATCCTATAACTAACATTTTCCAAACCTATGCTTTTGCTTTTTTCATTTTCATTAGTATCAGTAAAATAGTGCTGAGTAGATTTTTTTAATTTTTGGTTTAAGTCTTTCAAATCCTCTTCCGCTATCCCTGAACCGTTATCTATAACTTCAATTACAACATTTTCATCTTTTATATAAATTCTAATATATATTATACCTTTTTTTCTTGAACTTTCAACACCGTGATAAACTGCATTTTCTATCAAAGGTTGTATCATAAGCTTTGGAACTTTAACATTCATTGCAGCCTTATCAAATGCTTTTCTAAACTCCAGCTTATCTTCAAATCTTTTCTTCATTATTAAAATATACTTTTCAACATAATTCATCTCAGCTCTCAATGTAATAGGTTTATTATCTCTTCCAATCCCTGACTCCATAATATCTGATAAGGCTGAAACAACCTCACTTATTTCAGGAGCATTTTTGAGCTGTGCCATCCAATTAATTGATTCAAGTGTATTAAATAAGAAGTGAGGATTTATCTGCGCTTGTAGAGCTTTAAGCTGTGCCTCCTTATTAACAAGCTGCTGCATGTACACAGATTTCAAGAGATAGTTTATCTTTTTTGACATTTTATTAAATTCCTTTTTCAAAAAACCCAATTCGTCATGTCTATCTATTTCAATTTGCACTTTTGTCTCCCCATGCCGCATATGCTTCATTGCATTTACAAGTTTATTAATAGGCTGTATAATGTCAAATGCAATATATGCATTAACTATTGAAAGTATCAATACTACCAATATGGCAAAATAGGTAATCTTATTTCTCAAAATAGTTGCATCCATATATAATTGATCAGATGGGATATAAGACAATATAAGCCAATTTGTTTCAGGAACACGAACCCAGTATATAAACATCCCCTCCCAGCTTGTATATGCTGATTTATCATCTAGGTTTATATTTGAAATAATGTCCGGATTAAATTTGGTATTGCTGCTGATTGAGCTTTCAACAATAATTCTTTTATTATCTGATATAAAAGCAGTATTCCATAAATTCTTTTGAATAACAGAACATAGTTTGGACAGGTACTCCTTATCAAGCTGAATTACCATAAATCCTATTTCTTCATAGTTTTCTATATTGTTAATTACTCTTGCTAAATATAGATTACCATCATCATAATGCAGCCATACAGGTCTTCCTGTGTTTTCTCTTGCAGCATTTTTTAAATGGGAGTATAAAGTTTCATCAATTAGGTTATTTTCACTTTTATAATATTGATTGTTTGCTGATATAAAAAATAATGATTTTATTTCTTCCCGGGATATAACTATATTTCTTAGAAGATTTGCGACTTTATTTTGTGTTTCGTAATAGTCAATAGGTTTTTTATTTAGATAGTCACTATACAAAAGTTCATATACATTTTGCTCTGAATACAAATCATCAGAAATTGTTTCAACATTCCTAATATAGTCTTCAAGCCTGATACGCATCATGTTTAAGAGACCTTTTGAATATTCCAACGCATTTTTGTTAATTATGTCCGAAGAAGTTCGAAAGCTTAAAAAACCAAGAATAATAAGTGGTATTAAAACTTGAATAATTAGAACCCACATTAATTTATTCCTAATTGATAAGTTCTTATAAAAGCCTATAGTTTTCTTAAACCCTAATATAAAAAATTTCATCATTTATAATCATTCCCATATATATCATAATGTTTTTTTATTGCATTAGTCCATAGCTCATTAGCAGTTATTTTGCCTTCAAGATAATAGGGAAATTTCTTTACAATTACTTCTTCCCACACAGTTCTGTTGACAAAATGGTCAGGAGGTGACGAATTCTTAATTGAATAGTTTACCATAAGAATCCCTTTCTCAGCGAGGTTATTATATCCTACCTTATATCTTTCAATATTTACATTACTTATCATTCCTGTTGCTTTTACAAAGCCCAAAATAGCTTCCGGGTCAGTCATATAC
>CAZVNH010000355.1:0-3086 GCA_964628575.1 uncultured Thermoplasmatales archaeon
AGCAAATGCAGTTCTTGGTTCCCCTCGAATGGGTCCTATTTTTGGAGGTATGCTTCTCTCTGGAAAAAAACTTGCTGATATTCTAATAGATAGATTAAACCCTAAAAAAGATAAAGAGATGATAAAGATTGAACAATCTTAAAGATTTGAATTTTTATTTAATAACTTATTCAAGCATCAGTAAAAAAGGAATTGATTCAGATGTTGAAAATGCTATTAATGCAGGTTGTAGAATAATTCAATATCGTGAGAAAAAAAAGAAAACAAAAGAAATGATAAATGAAGCAAATAAGATAAGAGAGATTTGCAAAGGTAAAGCTATTTTTCTTATTAATGATCGAATTGATATAGCCCTTGCAGTCAATGCCGATGGTGTTCATTTAGGTCAAGATGACATTTCAGTTAATATTGCAAGGAGTATACTTGGTAAAAATAGAATTATTGGTCTTACTGTTCATAATGTTAATGAAGCAATTTTAGCAAAAAATCAAGGTGTTGATTATATCGGCGTTGCCCCGATTTTTAAAACTAATACTAAAAAAGATTCAAAAGCTCCTTGTGGTGTAAAAATGATTAAAGATATTAAAAAATCTGTTGATCTTCCGATTTTTGCAGTTGGAGGAATAAATGAAAATAATGTAACAGATGTTATTGTTAATGGAGCAGATGGTATTGTTGCTGTATCTGCAGTTTTAGAATCTGATAATGTATTTGATTCAATTAAGAATTTTATTAATAAAATTGAGGAGGTTAAATTGAAATGACCCAGTTAGAAAAAGCTAGGAATAATACAATTACTAAAGAAATGGAATTTGTAGCAAATTATGAAGATATTAATGTTAATGATTTAAGAAAAAAAATTGCTAATGGAAAGGTTGTTATTCCTGCATCGAAACTTCATAAAAATCTTGAACCTATTGGTATTGGTGAAGGATTAAAAATTAAGGTAAATGCAAATATTGGTTCATCTCCAGATAAAGCAGATATTAAGTATGAGCTTGAAAAACTAAATGTTTGTATCAAGGCAAAGGCAGATACTGTTATGGATCTTAGTACTGGTGGTGATATTGATAGTATTCGTCGTGAGATAATAAAGAATAGTAGGATACCGGTCGGAACAGTTCCTGTTTATCAAGCTGCTTGTAATGTAGATGATGTCGTTGATCTAAATGAAAGAGATTTTTTAGATGGAATAAAAAAGCATATCTTGGATGGCGTTGATTTTATTACAATTCATGCTGGTTTAACTCGTGGTTCTATTCCTTATATTAAAAAACGGTTAATGGGTGCTGTTAGCCGTGGAGGTGCTCTAACACTTAAGTGGATGATTCATCACGATTGTGAAAATCCTTTATATGAGAATTTTGACGAAATACTTGATCTTGCAAGAAAGTATGATGTAACTCTTAGTTTGGGTGATGGTTTACGACCAGGATGCATTAAAGATGCGACAGATGAAGCACAGATTTCCGAATTGAAGGTATTAGGGGAATTAACTCTAAAAGCATGGGATGAAAATGTACAGGTAATGATAGAGGGACCTGGTCATATTCCATTACATCAAATTGAAGAAAATATTAGATTAGAAAAAGAGATATGTCATGGAGCACCTTTTTATGTACTTGGGCCTATCGTTACAGATATTGCTCCAGGTTATGATCATATTACAAGTGCTATTGGTGGATGTCTAGCAGCATATTATGGTGCAGATTTTTTATGCTATGTAACACCCTCTGAACATCTTGGTCTTCCAAACGTTGAAGAAGTTCGGGAGGGAGTAATATCATCAAGAATTGCAGCTCATGCAGCTGATGTAGCTCGAGGAATAAATGGTGCTATTGATTGGGATAATGAAATGAGTACAGCACGTTCAAATCTTAATTGGAAGGAAATGCTTAGACTTGCGATAAATCCAGAAATAGCACAAAAAATTCGAGAAAGATGTAAAGATTCAGATGAGGAAGTCTGCTCTATGTGTGGGAGATTCTGTTCAGTTAAAACAAGTAAGTGTGTGCATAATGACTAAAATCAAGGATATTGGAGAATTTGGTTTAATAGATAAAATTACAAAAAAATCAAAAGATAAAGATGTCGTCGTTGGAATTGGTGATGATGCAGCTGTTGTGAAAACAATAAAGGGATTACAAGTAATAACAACTGATTGTCTTGTAGAAGGAGATCATTTCCGACAAGGATGGTTTACACCAAAACGGATTGGAATGAAAGCAATAGAAATCAATGTATCTGATATTGCCGCTATGGGAGCTGTACCTAAATTTGTTCTTATTTCATTAGGTCTTCCAAAAAATCTTGAGATAAATTTTGTTGAACAGATGTATTCAGGTATGTGGAAAACTTGTGAAAAATATAGTATAGAGGTCATTGGAGGGAACATGACTCATTCAAAACAGATATTTGTTTCAGTAACTATAACTGGAGATATTGATAAAAAAAATCTTTGTTTACGAAGCAATGCAAAACATGGAGATTATATTTTTGTCTCTGGACCCCTTGGAAATGGTAGAGCAGGATTAAGATTATTTCAAGAAAATGTTGAAGGATTTAATAAAGTAAGAAAAACCTATCTCGAACCAAAAGCGCGGCTAAAAAATGCATTAAAATTAGCTCCACATATAAACTCAATGATCGATATTTCTGATGGACTTGCATCAGATATTAAACATATTTGTGAACAAAGTAAATGTGGAGCAATCATATACAAAGATAAAATCCCGATTAAAGATGAGGTTAGACAGATTGCAAAAACACTTGGTGAAGACGAATACAATTATGCATTATTTGGCGGAGAAGATTTCCAATTAGTTTATACTGTTTCGAAAGATAATATAGATAAAATTAATGGTTTCTTAGTTGGTGAAATTATAGAAGGTGATAATGTAAAAGTTCTATCAGAAGCAGGTAAAATAATTATAAATAAAAAAGGTTATGATCATTTTTCAAATAGTATTTAATTTCATCTAATTAATATTTCAAATATTGTAATTAATAAAAAGACAATTGATAGACAAACAATTCTTATCCTAGTAATTTTTAATCTTGTTTATTCATCAACATAAGAAATGATT
>CAZVNH010000356.1:0-3075 GCA_964628575.1 uncultured Thermoplasmatales archaeon
AGAAGTACCAGATCTTTCAATAGATGTAGACGTTGAATGGAAAGCTCAAGCTATTATTAAAATAGCTGTTACAGTTACAAATAATGAAGAAAATGATTATAATGGATTGTTAAGAGTTTACATTGTTGAACCAGAATCAAGGTATGAAGATGTAAAAGGTAACATGGTTCATTTTGGTGTTTTAGATATCCCAGTTATAAAACCTCTAACTGTATCTAATGCTTATACAAAAACAACAATTGGAGAGACGTATACTTTTACTCATACTTGGTTTGGTGCACTTCATGGATTTAGTGATATAACAGAGGATAACCTTATAGTTGTTGCAACTGTTTTTGATTCAGAATCAGGAGATGCTGTAGAAACCGGTATTGGAAGCCCAACAACAAGCTCAAATACAGAAATAAATCAAAATGCTAATCATATTAATCTTTTTAACATACCAATATTTACAAAAATAATGGAAGCAATAAGAAACATAGTATTTCATTAAATAAAAATAGGTTAGTATTCACCTAAAAATTATTTCTTTCTTTTTATTAACAACCGTTATAATTTTTAACAATCGTTAATTTGAAATAGGAGTTAATTAATATATTATCTTCTTCAGGGGGTAATATTTTGGATAAAAAATACATAAAAAAAATTAGAATAATAATAACAAGCATTACTTTAGTTATATTGATATCACCATTTTCATTAGTTGCAAAAACAATTAGTAAAGATACTATATCAAAAGATTTAATTCCAACTGATTCATCAGCAGATAATGAGTATAATGGATATTTACGCATCTATATTGTTGAAATTGATTCAAGATGGGATATGTATAATGGTGATCCTTATTATAATGCTTTTCTTGATTTCGCTTATAATGGAGAAATCTCTATTGATTATCTAGATACTTATCAAGATAGCATTATTTGGAATGGAGATGTTGATCGAGATAATGTTATAGTAATGGCTGCGATATTTAATAAAAAGACAAATATTGGTTATGCATATCCTCCTTCAGATGCACCTTTTGATGCTCATTATGTTGATGCTGCAGCAGGTGCAAAACCCGATGAAACTGGATCAAATATTGTAAATAATGACTATACTCATACTATCTTTTTAGAAATGGGAAGTATTTCTAGCTGTGGTTCTTGTCCAGGGATGGCTAATAAACTTAAGGATATCTATAATTCTGGTAATTATCCTTTTTATTATGCTGTAATGGTTATTGATAAAAAAATTGAAGCATATAATCGGATGATGGAGTATAATCTTTCTTGGCTTCCAACAGCATTTTATGAGGGAGGAACAGATGTTCTTATTGGTTCAGATCCATCCGAAGAGGATCACAGAGCAATAATTGAAAATAGCGGTAAAAGAGATGTTCATGAACTCGATTTTTCATTATCAGTATATTGGATTAGAGAAGGAGAAATCCAAATTGATGTAAGTATTACAAACAATGAAGAAGTTATTAATCATCCACCAGAGAAACCAACAATAACTGGCCCACAAAAAGCTAAACCAGGAGAGAATCTCGAATTTTTTATTAGCGCAACAGACCCAGATGGAGATGATGTTTATTACTGCATAGATTGGGGTGACGGGTCTGATGAAATTTGTATTGGACCATTTAACTCTGGTAAACAGATACAAGTAAACCATATCTGGGAAGAAAAAGGAACATATATTATAAAAGTAAAAACAAAAGATATTGAAGATGCTGAAAGCGATTATGCAGAGCTATCAATATCATTACCACGATCTTGGTATACATATATGAATTCTCTATTTTGTAAAATTTTGGAGTTGTTTCCAAGCTTCAATAATCTAATACAAAATCTATTTTAAAAATTGAGATTAAAGGTTAAATATACAGCAAGTAAATAATAGGTAAATGATAATTTTAAAAAAACATCTTAATTCTTTTTGTAAATATTATCATGATGGTCAAAATCATCAAATAATATAAGATTTTTTTCTTTTTTATATTGAAATATTAATACAAAACGACCAATATGAACACGTTTCGAATCTTTCATGTTGTATCTTAGATTCTTGAAATGTTCTATAGTTTCAGAATGTATTATTTCATCAATTTTTTTTAAAATCTGAGTATATGGGTCTTTTTCTTTTTTAGACAATTTATTAAGTATTTTTTCTAGATTTTCACTTACATAAAAATTATACAAAAATTACACCTTTAACTTGTTGCATTTTGTAATTCTTCGATAGAACTATATTTGGTGTATTTACCTTTGCGAATTTTATCTAGTTTTTCAACATACTCAGGTCTAAGCTCTGGTTCTAAAAAAGCAGATTCATATTTCTGTATAACATATTCAATTGTTTGGCTTTTATCTTTAAATCCATACTTTGCTTTGACAATATTAAGAACACGATTTAATCTTTCATCAATTTTAATTACAGCTTGTACCATATTATTCCATGTATATATTAGTATATATCATATATATAAATATTCCCTTTAAATGTATAAATATTATATTCTGTGGTCATTTTTTGTATCTGAAAATACTTTTTGGAATAACACACAATAAAAGTTAAAGCAAAAGATGTATATGGTACAGAAAGTTTTTGGTCAGAATCTTTGGAGATATATATATTCAAAATTCTAGAAATACTAAATATCTAATCCTTTATTACTTAATTGACACAATAATTAAAAAATCTAATAATTCTCATCCAATATTTGAACTTTTATTACAAATTTTAAGATAAAAAAAATTCATTATAATTCATTAGCTTTTTGAATTACTAAATTTAGAATCTCTTTATAACCTTCCACAACTGATCTTTTTGACAGGAGAGCTTGAAATAGCATAGGACCATTTGCAAGAAGAATTAAACCTGCTTTTTTACCATCATCTAATTTAACACTATACATATGACAGCTATATCCTGGAGTACCACCAGTATGACCTTCAAGATCTAAATCAAAAATATCAATAATAAACCATCCAAGGCCGTGATGAATCGTTAAATCACCTTTAAAAAGTAAACCTAGAAGAATATCTGATGAATTTGGATACTGTTTTGTATGCATAATTTCAATAG
>CAZVNH010000357.1:0-3072 GCA_964628575.1 uncultured Thermoplasmatales archaeon
AAGAAATGCTGTTAAAAGGAGACCAGCTAACACAAATAGAGCACCAAAAAATCCAAACAAAACTTCCATCGTACTTTCTTTTATAGCAACCATAATAGTTCCTCGTAATTAAAAACAAACTTTATAGCTCTAACTAATAACTCTCACAATGAAAAGTTATTTATTAAAACAAATTTGATATTTATATTTAGGTGACATTTCTATTTAAAAAGTGATTTAATGAATAAATTCAAATTTAAAATTACTGTTATTGGAGATGGATTCGTAGGAAAAACCTCCCTAATAAGTAAATTTACTCAAGGGAATTTCCAAGAGGACTATATTCAGACTATAGGAGCGCAATTTTCTGAATATATCGAAGAGATGGAAGGTGATATATGCGAATTGTTTTTTTGGGATATAGCTGGGCAAGCTGAATTTAATTTTCTTCGACCGGCATTTTATAAGTCAAGTCTGGCTTCAATAGTTGTGTTTTCTCTTGAGGAGAATGATTTTGGGCGAAAAAGTCTGAAACATATTGAAAAATGGAATAAAGAAATTAAGAAATTTTGTGGGGATATACCCGTGATACTATTTGGAAATAAAATAGACCTAGTTGATGAAAGTAGATTAAACGATGAAAAAATACTAAAGTTTATAGATAAGGAGATATATATTGACTACATTCGGACATCTGCCAAAACTGGTCATAATGTCGAAAAGGCATTCCATCGCATTATCAAAGAATTACACAATAAATATAAAGAATAAAACTTTTGGCTAAATCCTTAAAGATGATAATTTTCTTTAGACATAGTTTTAAAAGAAGAGAAAGAGCATGAGAATGGATTATATTATTATTATATAATTTTTAAAATATTCAATACACACTAAAATGAATCTATACACACTACTAAAAAAAGCCTTAAAATAATAGTATAGTCCATCTTCTCATTATTAATCGCATTTTTCATCATTTGATGGATCGAAACATTTATATATGACAATACACATCTTATGATCAGGATACACAAAAAAATACACAACAAAAAAAAAATTAAAAAAAATGGTGGAAAAAAAATGGAAAATAGTTATGAAAGCTTTAAAATAATCAAAGCTAAGGTCGAAGCCGCAAGTGCGGGAATTTATAAAGTCTTTAATTAATCAATTCTATTTTTTTATATTTTAAATAATCACGTTCACGAAAAGAAATAATTAATAACATAACCTAATCAGAATTTAAAAATAAAAAAACCTAATAAAAAATTGGAGGTAAAAAAAAATGGCAAATAATTATGACTACTATAAGAAAATGAAAGCCCAAATTGACGCAAAAAGCGCATTTGTTGGTAAAATCTACTTTTAAATACAATTTTTTTTCTTTTTTCTTTTTTCAATTTTAAATTTTTTTAAACCTTCTTTTGGCTCGATTTATATAAAATTAAAATAACCCTAGTTATGACTAATTTTCCACACTGTATTAAATTAAAAATTACCTTTTATTTTTCAGAATTGATGACATCCAATTTTATAATTAAGGATCAGGATTCATATGAACCTGTGAGTGTAGTAAAATGTTACTATATGAAAGATAATAAAAGAACCATATTTGTAAGACTGCCTGATGGGAAAGTAATATCTGTTCCTAAAACAACTATTCAATCTGAATTTTCAAGGGACAATACACTTTTACAAGACATCCTTATTGACGATTGGATTCTAAGAAAGTTTGGTTTGCTGATATGAGTATAATAACAATTCATATACCTAGATAGCTTATTTAGCTAATTCTTCTTTAATTTGTCTCACTAGTTTTTCAGACTCTTCAGAATCAGTTATAAATTCAATTTCATCTGATGAAGATATCCCTATCCCTAATTCAACAGCTCTTTTAATTTGTTCTTGTTCAAAAATTGAGCCTTTAGATACATCTGGAGTTGTTCCTAGAATTCTTAGTATTGCTACACCAACAGCATCAAGGGCGACCTTATCAGTACCAGCAATAAAAACATTTGCCTCCTTTCGTGTACCTTCCATTGGTCCTCGATCTACAAAGCTAATGACGCCATCCATGATAATTAAATCTGGACTATAGACAGAATTTATTTCGGCAATCATTTTCCTCTGATGCTTAGAAGAATGTAGCTCTCCCATATTACTCTTAGATACCATTCCTACTGCATTCTTTAGTGTTAAAGTAAAGTGGCCTCCATACATATGAGTTTTTAAACAACATGTTTCAATAATACATTCTGCATCATCATAGATTTTAGCAAAAAGGAATCCTTCTTTCCAGTGAAACCCCTTAATATTTTTAAGCACATATTCGTCTGTTGGTATTTGAGTTAAATCAACTATCTTAAAGTCTAATTCTTCAGCTAATTCATATAATCCTTTTTTCTTAAAAGTTTTAGCAGTATTTGCTGGACCACTTCGTTCAGCTACTGTTATTGATTTAGCGCCCATTTCTTTCAACTTTATAATGAGCTGCCTAACAGTATCCATTGAGCTTGAAGCAGGAGGAAGATCAGCAGTATTGAAATTAGGTTTGAATATTACATGCTTATCTTTAACGGGATTTATAGCTAATAAATCTAAAGACTTGTTAACACCATAAACGCGATCTTTTGTGGTAATAACTACAATTTTGGTCATATTATTCACTATACTATGGGTATTAATCTAGATCTACCAAATTAAAATTTGTTATTATAAAAATTAAGATAGAGTATGAGAGATTACATTATAGACTATAAGGAAGAATAGTCCGGTATCTATCCAATAATCCAATTAAAGTTCTGGATAAGAAACCAGAAATATAATCATCGATTAATTATTTTTAGACACTTAAACGTGATTTTATGAAAGAATATTATAATGAAGTAAAGAATATGGATGTAATAGAAAGGAGTACTGAGCAATTAACAATGGAAGAGGTAATAGAACCTGAACAAAAGGAAACTTCAAATTCAATTAAAGAGTTTATGTCTGAATATCCTAAATTTATTGGAGGATTTGTTTCAATTATTGGAATATTGATAGGAATTGGTATATTACTTTCGGTAAATAGATTTGGACTTCTAATCGCAATCA
>CAZVNH010000358.1:0-3070 GCA_964628575.1 uncultured Thermoplasmatales archaeon
ATATTACACCATAATAAAAATCGATACCTGTTGTATTTAGTTGATTAATAATCTCCCCTGTTTTTGTTTTTGCTGAATCAATGATATCGTTCATACTACCAGTAATATCGTAAGCAAAAACAACATCTACTTTTGGGGGTTGTAATGGTATTCCTACAGTCTTTGTTACTGTATAACATTCTAATGGTTCCAGATCTTTAGTAACATAATCTGGTGATATACTTGCAGATATATTTAATATAAACATACTAATAGATGCAATTATGATAAAAATAGTAAATAAAAGATGTTTAACCATTATATTTTTTATTTTTATTTGGTTCGTCGTTTTTAAATGATTTTTTTCAATTTTCATTCAAAGATTCCTCCCCATTTTAATATTTTTTAAATTTAGACAGGATTTAATCCTTATCTGTAAAAGTGTTTAATAAATTTATTCATATGATCTATAACTAATGTTACATAAAATATTTGATTCTACAATTATTATTCATATAATAATGCCACTACTTAAGGTTATTAACTTAGGTAATAACAATATTTTAAATATTATCAAGGTTATTTTTCATCAAAAACATAAATGCACTTTTGTGGGATTACAAAAGAAAATAAAAACATAGGTTTAATAATTGTATTATTCGAAAGTTTTATAGATTATTATTAAATACATTTATTTAACAAATTATAGGCACTAAGAGGAGAATAGGATTTATCTATTCATAAATTTGAGATGGGATAATTATGTTTATGGTAAAATTAGGAAAAATTAAATTTAAAACAAAATCACCAAACAATAAGAAGGAATCTGAAAAAAATTTAAAATCAATAAAAATATTAGAAAAAGAAGAAAAACAAGATAAATCTCAAAAACAAGACACATCAATAAAACCAATAATAAAAAAAGAGAAAACAGGGGAAGAGCAAAAAAAGAAACTATTTTTTAAGATAAAGAAAGATGAAAAAACCTCATCAACAATTAAAGAAAAAGATACTTATGAGGAAAGGACAAAAAAAATTGATAGGTTAATTGTTGAACGTGAGAAACCAAAAGAAAAAAATAAGCAGAATATTAAAAAGAAACTATTTTTTAAAGATAAAAAAGAAGGAAAAATATCTAAAATTGATAAAGAGGAAAAAAAACAAGAAGAGAAAAAAGTATTTCCAATAAATACTCAGAAACTTGAATTTCCTTTAAAAGAATCGCAAAAATCTGAAAAACAGGACATAATAAAAAAACCAGTTAAGCCAAATGAGGACCATATTAAGATTCTCGATGAAAAAACAGGTTTTGGTTGGAAAGGTATGGGATCAAGGAGAGTAATTTATGATCAACATTTAAAAGAATATAGATATGAAATTAACGAACCAAGACTTAGAAAATGGGAGGAAGAGTTAAAAACTAAACTAATTCATCTTTTTAGAGTGAGTGCTGATGTTGATGTTTTTGATATGGATAATACTCAAAAAGTCAGATATTTATATAAATCATTACAAAAAATTATTAATGATAATCATATAGCCATTGATAAATATACTCAGGACCGGATATATTACTATATTTTTCAAGAGTTTATTGGATATGGAAAAATTGACATCATGATGAATGATGATGTAATTGAAGATATTTCATGTGATGGATATAATATTCCTATTTTTGTTTATCATAAACTTCTTGCAAATATTAAGACAAATGTTGTATTTAATGATCCTGATGAGCTTGATTCATTTGTAATAAAACTTTCACAGATATGTGGAAAACAAATATCAATTTATGAGCCAGTTGTTGATGGTAAACTTGAGGATGGCTCTAGGCTTCAAACAACTCTTGGTAAAACAATAACAAAAAGTTCAACATTTACTATAAGACGATTCAGAGAAGATCCATTAACTCCTGTTGATTTGATTGATAATAATACAATGTCTGTTGAAATGGCTGCATATTTCTGGACTGCAATAGAATATGGTGCATCAATATTATTTTGTGGAGGAACAGCTAGTGGTAAAACAACTATGCTTAATGCATTATCATTATTCTTACCAACAACTTATAAAATAGTATCAGTTGAGGATACAAGAGAAATTAATCTTCCTCATGAAAATTGGATAGCAGGTACTACAAGAACTGGTTTTTCACAAGTGGCGGCTCATAAATCAGGTAAAGATATTGATATGTTTGACCTCATTAGAGTTGCTCTGCGTCAGAGACCAAGAGCAATAATTGTTGGTGAAGTCAGAGGAAGAGAAGCATATACATTATTTCAAGCGATGACAACTGGGCATCTCTCTTATTCAACAGTTCATGCAAGCGATATGCATTCATTAATACAAAGACTTGAAAGTCCACCTATCGAACTACCTAGAGCATTACTAACATCACTTGATATGGTAGTATTCATGAATAATTTAACAATAAATGGAGAGCCTGTAAGAAGAATAACTAATGTAACTGAGATAATAAAACTAGATGCAGAAACAAATAGACTTGTTACGGTTTCACCTTTTTATTGGACCTCTGAACTAGATGATAGATTTGAAAATACAGGTGGAAGTAAACTTATGCACAGAATACAAATGCAAAACAGTTGGAATGATAAAACTCTTCAAATCGAAATATTGAATAGAATAAAGGTTCTGAATTGGATGAAAAAGAAGAAAATCAGAAGTTATTTACAAGTTGGAAAAATAATATCTGATTATGCAAAGGATCCAAAAGAGGTATTAAAAAAGGTTGAGTCTGCAAAATGAAATCAACAAAATATAGTTTATATTGTCAAAAAACCTTTGGAAGATTCTTCTCAGAAAAAACAAAAGAAAAACTAGATGAAAAAAACATACTTTTTGAAATGGCCAATATAACCATGAACTACGGTGAATATTATTCTATGGTTATAATGAACATATTCTTAGGGATATTAATTAGTCTAATTTCAACAATAATAATTCATTTATTAATCTCCAATATGATTACACTTGCATTAATATTTTTTATAACACCTCTAATATCAATTATTATTGCAGGATATTATCTTTATCTTCCTGATTATCTTGTTAAAAAAAGAGCGAATAATAT
>CAZVNH010000359.1:0-3070 GCA_964628575.1 uncultured Thermoplasmatales archaeon
GATTTTTCCTGTATCAGTAAATAAGCCTCCATCTACCTTTTTTTCAAGAATCTTTAAAACTTCTAATGGATGACCTGTTGCTTCAACAATTACTTTTGATTTAACACTTAATGGATCTACGTGAAGACCAGCAATATCTACTGGGCTCCAATTAATAACAACTCCAGATACACCCTTTTTATCTATCATTACATCTTCCACAGTCATACAATTAAAAATTGTAGTACCTGCTTTTACAGCTTTCGAGCATATTGTTGAAATTGCCTCAATTGAATCAGCGGTATAATATCCTTCATCATATTTTTTATAACTAATATTAAATTCATTAAGGATTTCTTTTCCTTCTTCACTAACAACAATTTCATTAAACATCATTCCACCGCCCCACATACCGCCACCAACTGAGAGTTTTCTTTCAAAAACACTAACTTTAAAACCGTTTTTAGCAAGATAATATGCTGTTGTAAGGCCTGCTGGTCCTGCACCTGCTATTATAACATCTTGATTTAAATTTTCGATAAACTTATTTAAAAAACGCTCAATTATTGCTTTTGTTATCTTTTCATCTTTTAATTTCATCCAATTTCCTCCTTAATTTTAATCAATTTATTAACTACATCTACAGCATTTTTTCCTAAAATATAAGCACAGGGTTCTATTCCAAAGTCACCCTTATGCACCAAAATATCATATTGTTTTTTTTGATCTTTTAATCTAAAATCTTTAGAAAGATATCCAATAATAAAATTCGTTTTTTCTATTTTTTTTGTATAAGCAATATTCATTATTGCATTAACTTCAATTTTTTCTTTTAATTTTAATAGTAAATTTGAAAGATGTTTACTTTTACCAAATTTTATAATATTGTATCCAGATATTGTTTCTTCTGATATAATTAATCCATTAAGAAAAGCAGCTATATCATCAGTATTTTTAGCAATATCTTTTGACATTGCAATATTAATCTTTACCTCAGGTATCAATCCTTTAATGTTCTTTCCTCTAATAACTAAAAAAGCTTCTGTAAGATTATCAATTATTCTATTTTTTTCATCAGAAATAATCTCATTTCTTTCAGCTATATAGAATTTTCCTTTATCTATTTTTTTTGTGTAAGTTATACAAGTAAAAAAATAAATGGGAGCATCTTCAATAATTTTTTTTGATATTATCTTTGCAATATCTTGAATATCTATAGGAATATTATGGTTTCTATTACAATAATTGCTAACCATTGGTTGTGAAATATTTAGTATTTTAGAAATTTTTATTTGATCAATACTATTGTTATATAGTTCTTTAGCTATTGCTTTTTTTAGAATAATTGTTTTATCTTCCCTAACAAAAATTGCTTCATTAGCCATATTAGTAATTAATAGAAATATATTAATCATTTATAAACATTGTTTTTCATTAATAAATAATTATGACATTTTATATAAATTACAATAGAGATATCAAAAAATGTGTTAAAGATAAGAATGTTCAAACCAAATGATATGTTCTCGGTTATTAAACTTGCATCTATGACGTTAACAGAGCAGTATAATCCAAGTATATTTAACTACTTTTATGAAACATTTCCAGAGGGATTTATTATTGCTGAAAAGGATTATAAAATAGTAGGATTTATAATAGGAATAATTACTAATAGAAATATTGCAAAAATTTTAATGATTTCAGTTGATGATAGATTTAGAAGACAAAAGATTGGAAACAAATTGCTATTTGAATTTATTAGAATTATAAAAAATAGAAATATTAGAATATTTGAATTAGAAGTAAAAGTAGATAATATATCAGCTATAAAATTTTATCAAAAATATAATTTCGAAATAGTTAATAAAATAATACAATTCTATCAAAATGGAGAAGATGCCTATAATATGAAGCTTATTGTTTAATTCTAATTAATTCTTTTTCTTTTTCTGTCATAAAACGTTCAGCCATCTGATCAAGTCTATTAGATACTTTCTCAAGACCAGGGCAGTTATTATTTGACAAAAGAATTGCAATTCCCTTACTTAGTGTAAATACTGCAAGCTTGTGTTCTCTTTTTGACTTATATACTTGATGTGGAGAAACATCTAATTTTTGATAGGAAAAAAATTCAGCTCCTCCATTATTCTCTACCATATCTTCTAGATGTGTTTTTAATTGCAACAAGAATGTGTGAAGCTGTATAAGTTCATCTTTTTGCATAATATTCCAACCTCAATCCCATTAAAACTAGACAGGTAAATCATTGTATTCCTTTTTATGATTTTCTGTCAAACATTTATATATAATAAAAAATATTCGGGGTTTCAAAAATTTTTATATAGAAATAAAAATAATAAAGAATCATTCAAGATCCTTTTTTGTTAAAACTTTTACTGAACTTGGCATTTTAACTACATTTCCAAGTTTAATACCTATTATTTCCTTTATATTTTTACTGTTGGCTATATCAAGAAGACGTTGGGTAATTATTCCATCAAAAACTACTACTGAAATATTGTTACTTTTTTTTAGAGAGTCTGTTAATTCTCTAACAGGTATCTTTTTAATTTCTTTGTCATTACTATCAAACAAAACAGCTTTTAATGATCCTGAAATTTCATTGAGTATTTTTCCATAATTTATTTGCTTTTCTGTAATAATTTTTTCTTTTTCTTTTTCCTTTTTTTCTTCTTGTTTATTTTTTTCTACTTGTTGTTTTTCTTCTTTCTTTTCTTTTTTTGAAGATGTTTCAGTTTTTTTGTTATTATTATCTTTTTTCTTATCAAGTTTTATATCAAACATCTCAGCGTATTGTTCAGCGGGTATCTTATTTTTTAAAGCCTTCATTATTAATTTTTGGGGAATTTCTTCTACTTCACGTGTCTGAGGTGCTCTTGCTACAAAGTCAATATCTGCAGTTTGTAAAAGTTCTTTTAAAATTAGTTCTCCTCCTCTATCACCATCAACAAAGGCTGTGCTAATTCTTTCTTTTGTGAGTTCTATTACTGTTTTTGGGATATTAGTTCCTCCAACTGCAATAACATTTTTAATACCATATTTTAAAAGATTGAGGACATCTCTTCTACCT
>CAZVNH010000360.1:0-1275 GCA_964628575.1 uncultured Thermoplasmatales archaeon
GGATATGTACTTCTCGTATGGTAAAAGAGGCAGCTATACGTATGGGATATAATGATATCATTGTAAAAGCTGGTGGAAATATAGTTTCTGATACGTGTATGGTTGTTAGTCCGATTGAGCAGATGGGTTATAAAACAACTGGTGTAAACTCTGGAAAAGCAGCTAATTATTTACCAGGTTTTTGTAAACAAAATGTATGTTTTGCAGGAATAGATGATCTTTTGGAGGAAGCGTTATGAAAGGAAGAATGATTTCACCAGGAAAAACAGAGGGAATTGCAATAGTTACATCTGAACCTATTGGATTCTATGGTGGAATTGATATTAAAACAGGGATTGTTATTGAAAAAGGGCACCCTCTTGAAGGAGAAAAAGTAACAGGAAAAATACTTGTATTTCCTTGTGGAAAAGGTTCTACTGTTGGTTCTTATGTCGTTTATGGAATACAAAAGAATAAGGTTGGACCTGCAGGGATAATAAATAAAGAAACAGAAACAATTGTTGCAACAGGCTGTATATTAGCAGGTATTCCCTGTGTTGATAAAATTGATATTGAAAAAATAAGTAATGGAGATAAAATTATTTTAGATGCAGATAATGCAACAGTAGAAATTGATAAGTAATATATCTGTTGGATTTAATGTCTCATATGCCAGATAGTGCCAATTCCATTTAATTTGATATCATGATCTCCCCAGTCAACTGTCCAGGTAATCTCTCCTTCTACCTCTGTTCTACCTATTTTCATTCCAACATGTGCACTTTTCTTCCACTCGCGTGTATAGGTTTGAATCTCATCAATATCTATATTTAGCTCAACATTTGTTGATTTTGTAAAAATCTGTAATGCTTCAGGTATTGCATTAATCTTCATTTTATCAGGTATGTTTAATATCAAAAATAGTTTATCAGATTCAGTTATCTCAATTGTTACATCTTCTAAAAGAGTAAGGGTTTTTCCATTATCTGTTGTTATAATAACATTTGCAAATGGATTTGAGTTATATGTTTTTATGGATTTAATTTGTTGTATAAAGTAATAATTGCAATAATAAATATTCCAGCCATTATCAAAACATATATGAGTCCAGTCCCATCCTCTAATAACACTTTTTGTAAGTATTCCTGTAGCCCAAGTATGTTCATGATGACCACATCCAAAGACATTATAATTAAATCCATCTATTATTACAGAGCCTGTTGTACTACATCCTAAAAATACGTAACTAGCAATATTACCAGCGGACTTATCAATTGGTCTTGAACTATAAGTCCA
>CAZVNH010000360.1:1285-3069 GCA_964628575.1 uncultured Thermoplasmatales archaeon
GAGAAGAAACCGCTTCAAAATTAAGATCGATAATAAGATCATGATTGCTATCGATATCATCACCTTCAATATGAACATGCCAATTTGGAGCTTTGCCTTGAACATAAGATTCATCAAAAGTTACTTTGAATCCCTGATTTGAGCCTCCTGCTTGGAGAGATGGTTCTTGTAAAATTCCTAGATATCTTTCTTTATCAATAATTTGACCATATTGTTTTCCATCAGGACTATGAAGAATAACAACTAGCATATCTGGTTTTGTAATAAACAGGTCTCCACGTGCCATATGATTGAAACTTATTGTTGCAGTCCAACCGGCAAGATCACTTTCTTCATCAAAAACAACTGAATAATACCACCATTCTCTATAGAATAGATCTCCTAAGAGTTTTCCAGTAAAATGAGGGCCTTCATCTTCTGGTGAAACAGATCTAAAATTACCTGGGACAATAGATTCCGGAAGCTCATCTCTTTCTGAAAAAGTCCATCTACCAATCTCATCTCTAGTTGGTTTATAAATAAATATTATTTCATTAAAACAATCAGTTATTTCATCACCTGGCGTAATATATTTACCAAGAGATGATTTATCACATGTACCTTTTATTTCAATGTCAATCCATAAGACATCTGTTGAAACATAAGTAACAGTAAGTTTTTTACCGGGATCATCTTGTTCAATAATAATTGTAGGTATTTTTTCTTCACCTGGTTTGGAAATATATTGACCTTCTAGTAAAACGATGCCTGCTATTATTATAAGGATTATAATAATAATTGCATCTATTTTTTTGAATTTAATATTCATGTTTCACCAGCTTATCTTTTGATTCTATATTTATTATTCTTAGTTTTTTATTATTAAATCTTATTTAACAACTCTTATCAAAACAATAAAAATTTTAGTTTTATCGAAATTTGATTTTAAATGTATCTGGATTGCTTTCTGCACACACATATACATATTCATCTGCGAAAAAGGCACTTAAAAGGCTAATTAATTATTGATATTGTAGATTAAATGGAAAGGGTAGAAGCCTAATTTATTTTTAATTTAGGAGATTACCCATCCAATTACCCCTCTAAATCACCTCTTCTCCCTTTCCATTTTTATAATCTTCAACATAATATTTTTATAATAAGCCATATATAATATAAACTGAAGTTTTAAGTATATAAAAATGATTAACTATAGTTAATTATTTGTTTTAAGGGGGTAAAAAATGAAAAAGATAACAAAAATTGTTGTGATTGGTGTTTTTTCACTTTTTTTATTTTCTTTGGTAACACCTGCAATTGAAATTAGTAAAACAATAGATAAAAAAAATATTATTGAGCTTGAATTTTATTTTAATAAACCGGTTATTGAAAAAGAAGGTAATAATGATATAATTTTAATTGATGATCTTCCTAATATCCAAGATTTAGATAAACCCTGTTTACCTGTTAAACCTGTTAAAATTTTACTTCCACAAGGTCATACTATCGATAATATATTTGTTGAAACTTCTGGAGAAATTGAAATTGGTTTAGGTTTTTATCCAAAAGTTGGTGGTTTACTTGTTCCTCTTCTACCAGATGAATATTTATTAAACACAGGAGAAAAATCGAAATTAACTCCAGTGAGTCATAAATTAACTTATGAAAATGTTGGAGTGTATAGTTGTAGAGGTTTTTCTATTCTTTACTTAAATCTTTATCCTGTTAAATATGATAGTAAAACAGGTAGAATTTCATATTTTGAAAATATGAATATAATTATTGAAACAAAGGAAGGTTATAAT
>CAZVNH010000361.1:0-3035 GCA_964628575.1 uncultured Thermoplasmatales archaeon
TTTTTTGTCTTTTTCTGAAAATGTCATTAAAAGGCGTATTATTGATTACTATAGAAAAGAAAAAAAACATAATAAAGTTATTTCAATTAACGAATATAAAAATGATGATTTAGATGAGGACGTTGATTTAACAATAAAAGAGTCAATTGAATTGTTTAATGAAAAGGAAATTAGTGAATATAGAAGACTTGAAATTATTGAGTTGACTAAAGAATTGTCCAGATGGGATATTTCTTTTTCTGAGCTAGCCAAGGTTTCACCAAAACATAATAAAACAAGGAAGTTATATTCTTTGATTATTAGATTTCTCATGGAGAGTTCTGATTTAATAATTTCTATAAAGACAAAAAGGCAAATTCCAATGATTGAAATAGAAAAAAACTTAGGAATACCTCGAAAAAAGATAGAAAGAGCACGAAAATATATAATAGCAGTAATTTTAATTTATACTGGAGATTATCAATATATTAAAGAGTATATAGATATTGGTGATGATCTTAATTTGAAGGTGATAAAATGAAAGGTATTGTATTGGAAATTAAGGATAAACATGCAATTGTTTTATCTAAAAACGGAGAATTCATAAAAGTACCGAGTATGTCAAATCTGGATGTGGGAAGTGAAATTGATATTAATGAAATTAAATCCATTTCATTTAGAAAAGTAAGCAAAATAGCTTCTATTGCTGCTATATTTATTTTTGTAATAGGTATGTCTTTAGGGGTATACAGCTATTACATTCCATATACCTATATTGATGTAGATATAAATCCAAGCATTGAGATTACAGCTAATATGTATAACAGAATTTTAAATGTTGAAGGTATTAATGAAGATGGTAAAAATCTTATAAATGGAGATATTCCTAAGTATAAAAATTTAAATGAAGGTATTGAAAAAATTCTGGATAGAGCTATTAAAGAAGGATATATTAGGGAAGAATATGATAATGCTGTTATGTTTACTGTATCAGGGAAAAACGAAGTGAAAACTAAAGAATTGAGTGAAAAGGTTCAAAATGTTGCAGAAATCAGAATAAAAAATTCAAATAATAAGTCACAAATAATTATTGAAAATGTTACCGTTGAAGAGAGAGAAGAAGCGCGAAATTTGGGAGTCTCACCTGGAAAACTAATATTATCAGAAAAGCTTATTAATTTAAATCCAGAAATAAATGTGGATGAAGTAATAGATTTACCTGTAAGAGATATTGTAAAATCCATAAAGGAAGAGTCTAATAAAAAGGTAAAAGAAGAAAAAGAAGATAAAGATAGAGATAAAGATAGAAAAATAGAAGTAGATAAAAATACAAAGGTAGAAGATGATTTTAATATGAATAATGATGGAAAAGATAGAGGAAAATTGGTAAAAGATCATGGAAATGTTATAAACAATAAAGAGGAATCAGAAAAAGAGATTGTTGAAGAAAAAATTATGGAAAAGGTACAAGAACAAAAAGAGAAAAGAAAAGAAAAGATTGAAAATAAAAAACAAGAAATACGTAAAAAGCTTGAAGAAAGAAAAAAAAATAATCAAAAACAAAAAATAACAGAAAAAATAAGTGAAAAAATTGATAAAGAAGAATATATAGATATAGAAAGAAAAAAGGATGAGAATGATAAAAAAAAATTAGATAAGGATTTGGATTTGAAGGATAAAACACAATACTCTAAGGAAATGCAGAAAAATTTTAAGAAAGATAATGAAATAAAAGATTCAAATCAAAAAGGGTCAGACAAACAAGAATAAATTATTAACAAATGCTACATATCAATTAGGTAGCATTTTTTTAATGTAAAAATTATGAATTAAAACATGGTTTGAACAGGATTAATGGATGGATAGGATTTAAAATAAAGCAAGTTATCTATTAGCATTAATAATGAATTGATTTCTAATGTTATTAATAAATCCTGATAATCATTTAATCCTTTAATCGTGTTCAGACTATTATTTCGCACTTTATTTAAAGTACGAATCCATGATACTGTCAAAATATTAAAATAATTTTTTAGTTACCCTAAAAACAACAAAAAGTCTGTCGAATAATATAACATATCGCAGCGGTAAAGATTATAAACAAAAAACATGGAGGTATTTAATATGAGAAAAATATTAAGTTTAGGGCTGGTAATTGTGATGTTAGCATCAATTTCATCATTGACAGCCTTTGCAGAAAAGGGTGGAAAGAACAAAGATACATATAAGAGAGTAGAAGTTACTCAAGATGCTGAAACAAATCTGGAAGAATCAGATGAAGTAGATGAAGTAGATGAAGTAGACGAAGTACAAGCAGTAGATGACTCTATAGGGCCTAAGGCTAAGATAAAAGAACTAAAAGAAAAAATGAAATCTATACAAGAAGAAATAAAGCTGATTAAAAAAAATTGGAAAGAAAAAAGAGAACTCGTAAGAGAAATGGCTAAAATCAGAAGAGAAGAAGGAAAGAAAGAAAAATTAGTATACTGTAAGGGATTAGAAGTGGAAACTGATGTTGCCCCAGTAATAAAATATGGCAGAATGCTTTTACCAATAAGGGCTATAACCAATGCACTTGGCGCAGAAGTAGGCTGGAATGACGAAACGAAGGTAGCTACTATAACTAAAGAAGTATATGGTGAAGATACTACAGTAATTGAAATTAATATGATGGATAAGGTGGTTACTGTTAATGGTGAAGTGGCTGAGCTTGATGTTAACCCGGAAATTATAAGCAGCAGAACAATGGTTCCTGTAAGATTTATTGCTGAGACATTTAAACAAAAGGTTGAATGGGATGCTGATCTGGAAACAGTGGTAATTGACGAAGAAGACGAAAATAATGAAGAAGAAATAACAGATACTCAAAGTTCACAAGAAGATGAGGATAGTGAAGCGGATGAAAGTACTGAAGAAACAGAATAAGATGTAAGTAATTAATAAGGTAAACAAGTAAGTTAAATAAAGGATTATTATGATTAAGAATCATAATAATCCTTTATTTAGTGCGCCTAGCATGGGCGCTTTCTAGTCGGTGAAAGTCCGATACGGGGGTT
>CAZVNH010000362.1:0-3027 GCA_964628575.1 uncultured Thermoplasmatales archaeon
AATTAAAACATATGATTTAGGCGGAGGCGCTTTTGTTCCTCTTGTTGGAAAATATGGATTTTAAAGCTTATAACCAATATCTCTGAGGAATTTTTTTCTCCATGCTATTTCTTCTTTGTTTTCAATACCTTTAGGAACAAATCCATCAATGACTCCTAGAATACCTCTTCCTTTTTCATTATCAAATTCTGATTCTGCAATTATTACCTTTGTTTGATTTGCAGTAGCACAAAAAATCGAGCAAACCTCAGGAATATTTTGAATAGAGTTTATTACATTTAAAGGAAAACAATCTTTCATAAATACAATAAAACTGTGACCTGCTCCAATATTTTCTGCATTTTTTTCTGCTAATTTTTTTAAATCTGGATCATTTCCTTCAGATCTTATTTTACATGCACCAGATGCCTCACAAAATGCAACTCCAAACTTACCATTTGGTACAGAATTTATCATTGCTTCATAAATATCCTCAACACTTTTTATAAAATGAGTTTGTCCTAGAATAAAATTCATATCTTCAGGTTTTTCAATATCAACTGTTTTTAAATCAATCTCACCCACGATTTCATCCTCCCACTTTTTACAAATAATGAAATAAAGTATCTCTTATAAAAATCTTCTAATTAATTGTAAAAAATTTCAACAATTTTATGATATGCATCAAGTGTATGCTGAGTAGTATCAATTCTTAAACGAGGATTGTCAATGTTGATTTGAATACCTCCAATTATTCGATCAGGATTTGAATAAAGCTCTGAATTTGACTTATTATATTGAAGACTTATCAGATTATGAACTCCAAGGCGAATAGCAGCTAAATAGATATCCATATGAATTTTATCATCAAACAAATCTGCTATCTCATAAGCATAAACAAGACCTTCAGTATACACCCCATCAGAAGACGAATGAGGACTACCATATTCAGGATACATAGAATTATAAAAACGACCAAGGGTTTCATTATTTTCTGTATCCTGAATCTCTAACAATTTATCATTCAAAATTAAAACAGCTTCTGCATATTTTTCCTGTTTTGTAATTTTATATAATTTATTTAATGACTGAGTATGCCAGGGTACATATGCAGGGTAATAATTCTCATTTAAATGCTCAACATATATATCTAAATAATAGTCTTGAGATAAAATAGCAGCATCAAGATATAAATTATTATTAGTTTTAAGATACAACTCAACTAAACTTAGAATAGCTTCACCTGAATAAAAAGTCAATAGATAATCCTTATCATAACTATAATCAGGTTCAATATACCAAGGTTCAAAAGAACCATTATCATTTTGTAAAAAAAGGATACAATTAGCTAGCTTTTCAACCTCAGATTGATAATCATCAAATAAAGGACTATAGACAAGAGTTCTAATAGCCATAGCAATAGCTCCAAGTTTGGATTTATCATTATAATAAATATAACCTATATCATTATCTTCAAAATACCAATATTTAAAAATAAAATCAAGATTTTTTTCGTGAAGATAAATCAACGAATTATCTTTTTGAGACATTTCAGCTAAAACTCTTGATGCCATAAGTTGTCGAATCATATTATTACTTGTCGAATATTCATCAGTAACAGGATCATAAATATAATTAAAACATCCTTTTTCTTTAAGATTTGAAATAAGCCAGTCTTCAGCAAGACTTAGTGATAACTGAAAATTTTCATGAATAATTATATTTTCCTTTTCCTCTACTTGTTTGTTATTATTTTCTTCAAAACATCCTGGGAATATTGCAAATATTAAAACAATTAAGATTGAAATAATAAACATGTTCATTCTTATTTTTTTCATAAATTAATTTATGTTTAGCTCTTATTTATTATAAAACATTTATTGAAAAATAAAATCAAAAAAAAAGAAAAATGAGAGAATATTGGGTTTATTTTTTCTTATTATTTTTATTATTTGTTTTATTTTTTGGTGTTGTTTTTTGATCAACTTTTTCCATATCTTGTCTTTCGATATATAAGAATCCTGCTTTGAACATAAATAGAAATAGTATGAAGATTATCGTTACTACTACGCCAATAATAATAAACCATGGCATTTCACTTTCCGGTTCTGTTTCTTCTTCTATATCGATTACCTCACTACCTACAATTGCAAATGTTGATGTACCTGTTGTAATTGCTTCAAAGTATGCATATGTTTCATCATCTTGACCTTCAAGATATGTTGTTGGAAGTTCATTCCATTGTCCATTATGGTATCTCATCATTGTAATTGTATTTACATCAATGTTATTTTCATTAATCCATGTCAAAGGAATCTTAAACTCAATAGTAATTTCCTCTAAATCATCCTCATTTACTGTTAAATTTTCTGATGTAAGATCAAGCTCTATATATGAATAAACTGTTGTGTCATCTGCTGTTGAAGGTGATTCATCTATTTCATCTGGATCAAGTTTTTCTATCGTTATTTTGACATTTGAAAGTGATGACGTCGATTTAATTTTTACACCACTTATATCTGAGTTTTCTACAGGAACCTCTGCAGTTTGTCCCTCTTGAATATCTCCTATTTCTTCTGTAATCGGTGGTTCTTTAATTGTAAATGAGTTAGTTTCAGAATTTGTAGTTTGTGAAGCAGTATCAACTGCTTGAATATAATATGTAACAGTTGTTCCTATAGTTGTAAATGGTCCTATTGTTGCAGTATACCTACTTCCAGATGCAGTCATTGTTTCTGTTTGTTCTGTTCCATCATTATATACAAGAGTTACACTTTTTAATCCTATATCATCAGTAACTATAGCAGCTATTGTTACTATGTCTTCACTTGTAACTTTAACTGGACTATGTGAAAAATCAGTAATTATTGGTGCATTATCTACTTCATCATCATCTTCATCATCATCTATCGCAGATATTGTTACTGAAGCTGTATCTTCAGCGGTTTGAGAGTTTTCATCTATTACTTTTAAAGCAATAGTATATTCTCCTGCTGTTGAGAAAGAATGTGTCGTTGTCGCAGAGGTTAGATAATCTGTATCCCATGT
>CAZVNH010000363.1:0-3020 GCA_964628575.1 uncultured Thermoplasmatales archaeon
TGGATAAGATTACAGAAAACTATTATGAAAAGATAATTAGATTAAATAATCCTGATGAAAAAATATTTTGTATAATCAATGCAACAGATATCTCTGGAAATGAAGCAGATACAAAAAATCCTTATGCAAATTCTAGTGGTCCATATACTGGAGTTGTTTCATTGAAGATTACTTTTAATGGTAGCTCTAGTTATGATCTTGATGGTAATATTACAGATTATAGCTGGGATTTTGGTGATGGAACTACAGCAAATGGTGAAACTATTCAGCATGAATTTTCAACAAATGGAAATTATACAGTAACGTTAACTATAACTGATAACGATGGTTTAACTAAAAGTATAACAACATATGCAGCGATAATTCAATCAATAAAGATACAAACATCGACTAGTATCTTAAATCAAATAAATAGTGATTATAACACAGATTTAACCTTAAATTTTTATAGTTATGATACAGATGGGGATTCAATTGTTGATACTTTTATTGATCCAAATAATATTTTAAAAACAGTACCTGTAAATTTTATAAAAATTGATGACAATGTTATGTTTGTTGTTTCAATAAACGATGATTCAATTCCTGAATTCTTCTGGAATGCAACAACAGATGAAATTGTTGATATTAATCATACAAAAATTGAAAATATCGATAATTACTATATTCCAGACGACGAGCAAGCTATGATAATATTTACATTGAATAAAAAAGGTTGGATATGTATCGATGTTGAAGACAAGCATCCAAATTCAGAAATAAAAATTTCAACTGAATCAAAGAGTATTTTACCAGAAATGATCTGGCGAGAAAACAATAGGATCTACTTCCTTGATGATCCTGATGTAACCTATACAATCCTATTTGAAGATATTTATCCAGATCTATCATCACCAACTTTTATACCAGAACAAGGAAAGATAATCGGAAAATATAATCCTGAAATAGTAATAAAATATGATATAGAAGTAATAATAACTTCTGCATCATTTGGAGATTTTGATATTACATCAAACTTAGAAACTTATGATTCAAAGGCCTATTATTATAAACCACCAGGATACCTTAAAGAAGATTATTATCTTTTAGAAATAACAGCATTAGCAAATTATGGTGGTAGTTCTGACACTTCATCAATTGAATATTATTTTGAACCATATACTTCACCGCCATCTCCTCCTGAACAAGGCATGATTGAAAAATATATGATTTGGATAATGTTGTTACTATTTCTTGGAATTGGAGGAATAATCTATATAGTTCTAAAAAGAAAAGGAATTGTATTTGAAAGTTTTATATATGTTAAAAACAAGAAAATAATACCTTTTTTTAAACCGGTTGTATTTGGACCATTAAGAATAGATGTTAATGAATCAAAAGTTAATAAAGCAGAATTTTTTGTAAATGGTAAATTAAAAGATACTCTTACAGAAGAACCTTTTATCTGGAATTGGAATGAGCCAGCGTTTATGAAACATAAAATTGAAACAAAAGTATATGATGAAAATGGAAAAAGCAGTTCAAGTGGGGAAATGACTTTTTTTATATTCAATCGTCCAAGATTCTTTAAATAATACAAAGGTTTTATTAAAATAAACATCATTTTTTCTGTAATGAAGATTCATTGTATTTATGGATTAAGCTATGATTCAAATATCTATGTTATAGTTGGAAAAAAAATAACAATAATTGACTGTGGAACAGGATTTCATCAGAATTATGTTGAAGAAAAAATAAAAAAAATAGTTGATCCATTAAAGATTGAACAAATAATTTTGACACATGAACATTTTGATCACTGTGGAGGTGTAAGAGAAATCCATGCATTATCAGAAAATAAAGCAAAAATTTTTTCTCATTTGCTTGCAGTAGATAAAATTGAAAAAGGAGAAAGTAATTTTGCTCAAATGCTAGGAGGTACTATGCCAAAAATGCCTGTTGATATAAAATTAAATGATGATGATAAAATCATAATTGGTGATAATGAATTCATCGTTATTCATACTCCGGGCCATACTCCCGGAAGTATTTGTTTATATGATAAAAAAGGTAAAAATCTTTTTTCTGGAGATACTGTATTTGCCTATGGATCATTTGGCAGATATGATTTTCCAGAGGGAAACAAAACGCAGTTAACACAATCTATACAAAAATTAGTGAAACTCGAAATTAAAAATTTATACCCTGGACATGAATCAATTGTTGAAGGAAATGCACAAAAACAAATAAAACAATCCTATAAGAATATTTCATGTTTTTTTAATTATGACTAATCCAAGAGACATTTTAAATGAATATAAATGGAAAAACAATAAAAATATAGATGAAGTTGAAATTTGGTATATACATAGAGGAGCAATCAATGATACAAAGATTATTACGGGAAAAGAAATTTTAAAACTAGAAAAATCGTTTATGAAGACAAGAACTTCTATGATTCCATATCATCGAATTTTTAAAATAATCTATAACGGAAAGATTATTTTTAAAAGATGAATTAATATATATTTATTAAATTATATAATAACTTAAAGCCTAAATAATATATATTTTAATAAAAGAAAACAAGATTATTAGCATAATATTTATATAATAATAGAAACAGTTAATATATTGTATTTATATGCTTTATAAACAGAAATGTTCTAGATGCGGGGAGTACATGAAAAGAATACCAATCAGAAGATTGGATTCTACTATTATAATTGAATATTATTGTTATAAATGTGATGAGTCTATAAGCTTTTACCCTGAATCAGAGAACCTTAAAAGTAAAAAAGTAAGATTTTACAAATAGTAATAATACAAAATAAGAATATTTTTTATAGCATTTTATTTATAGTTATAATGTAAAATATGAAAATAATTCCAATTGCGTCAGACTCACTTGGTATAAGATCAATGGCAACATATATCGAAACAAAGGATTGTAAAATTCTAATAGACCCATCCGTTGCTCTTGGACCGAAAAGATATGGATTACCACCACATAAAAAAGAAATAGAAGCATACAATAAAAC
>CAZVNH010000364.1:0-3017 GCA_964628575.1 uncultured Thermoplasmatales archaeon
AGCAGGCTTCATGCTAAATTTATCTTCAAAACCGTTTTTAGGTCTTCCAAGATGAGATACTAAAATTGTTTTTGCGCCATTATCAACTAAATACTTAATTGTAGGAAGGGCACCTTTAATTCTTTTATCATCTGTAATATTTTTGTTTTCGTCTAAAGGAACATTAAAGTCAACTCTTACGATAACTTTTTTACCTTTTACATCAATGTCCTCAACAGTCTTTTTGTTCATCATTCCCATAGTTTCACTCTCCTATAATTCAGAGAACAGTATACAAATAGTTCAAGAAGAGTTAGTTAAACTCTTTATTTTATGAATATTGCACTATTCCCATTATTTATTAATTGATTCTCTCCAAACCACTAATATGTTATGCTATATTTTTTGCAATATCTTCTATAGTTAACATTACAAAATTGCTTTCCTTAATCATATGTCGTACAAATGTCCTATGTAAAATAACTACAACACATGCAATAGCCGTATACATTTTACATCTTTTTTTTTATGATTTCAATACTCTAATTAAATTTGTTTAATATTTAACAAAAAATATAACTATATACTGCACAAAAAAAAGGCTCAACTTTTTAGCTGAACCTTTTTTATATCATATTATTTAGCGTCAACTGTAGCCATGTAGCTAATTAGATCAACAACTTTGTTTGAGTAACCCCATTCATTATCATACCATGAAACTACTTTTACAAAATTATCATTCAATGAAATACCTGCATCAGCATCAAATATTGAAGTACGTGCATCTCCGATAAAGTCAGAAGAAACTACTTTATCTTCAGTATATCCAAGAATACCTTTTAATTCATTTTCTGAAGCAGCTTTCATAGCAGCTTTAATATCTTCATATGAAGCAGCTTTTTCAAGTCTGCAAGTTAAGTCAACAACTGAAACGTCAGCTGTAGGAACTCTGAAAGCCATCCCTGTTAATTTTCCGTTTAATTTTGGAATTACTTTACCAACAGCTTTAGCAGCACCTGTTGATGAAGGGATTATATTGAAAGCAGCACCTCTACCACCTCTCCAGTCTTTCTTTGAAGGACCGTCAACAGTTTTTTGAGTAGCTGTAGTAGCATGTACAGTAGTCATAAGACCTTCTACAATACCAAAATTATCATCAAGAACCTTAGCTATTGGAGATAAACAGTTAGTTGTACATGATGCATTTGAAACAACGTTCATATCTTTAGTGTAAGTAGTATTGTTTACTCCCATAACAAACATTGGAGCATCTGCTGATGGAGCACTGATAACAACTTTCTTAGCTCCACCTTTAAAGTGAGCAGAAGCTTTTTCAGTTGTAGTGAATACACCTGTTGATTCAACAACATATTCTGCTCCACATTCACTCCATGGAATTTCTGCTGGATCCATTGAAGCATATACGCTTATTTTTTTACCGTCTACTACAAATTTACCATCTTCTGTACTGATTGTTCCTTTATACTGACCATGAACAGTATCATATTTTAACATATACTGCATGTACTCAAGATCAATAAAAGGATCGTTAATTCCTACTACTTCTACGTTTGGATTAGCCATAGCTGCTCTGAAAACAAGACGTCCTATACGTCCAAAACCATTAATACCCATTTTTATTGCCATATATATCTCCTCCTATGTAATTAATATTTAATAGTATTTCACTATTTTTAAGCAATAATCTTAGTTTTTGTAAAGTAAATTATCCTTTTGTAGGATATCCTTACCTAAACCACATTCATTTTATATTATTTTATATTATTTTTCAATACTCATAATAAAAATAATTAAATTTTTAACAAACTAATATATTATACCTATGGTACAAGGCAATAGGTGATTGGCAATGGGTAATTGACAATTAGAAAATGATTGAATGTTATCCTTCTATCACTTATCGCCTATCACCCATCCTTTGACGTACTACTTCATACATTAGTAAAGCAGAAGCTACAGATGCATTCAGTGACTCTGCTTGTCCAAACATCGGTATTTTCACCAATTCATCCGCAACTGAAACTATTTCTTCTGAGACTCCATTTGCTTCATTACCTATTATAATTGCAATATTTGTCTTCATATCAATTTTAAAGTAGTCAGTGCTTCCTTTTAAATAGGATGTTAAAATTTTTATATCTTTAGCCTTTAAATCTATCAAACTCTTATATAAATCTTCACAATTAAATATTGGAATATGGAATACTGACCCCATTGTTGCTCTCAAAACCTTCGGATTATATATATCAACACATCCTTTTGACAGCAGAATACCATTGCTGCCTGCAGCATCTGCTGTCCTTATTATAGTTCCCATATTACCCGGATCCTGTATGTTATCTAATACTATTAAGAAATTGTTATCAGTAATAATATCTTCAAACTTAAAACTTTCCATTCCTATAATTGCCAATATTCCTTGTGGATTTTCTGTATCTGAAATTGAGTTAAAAAGCTTATCTTCTACGATAAAAACCTCATATTTCTCTTGATTAACTTCTTTAATCATACTTTCATTTTTGTTTAGATAAAATTCACTTATAATGATTTTTTTTATTTTAACATTTGATTTAATTGCATCTTCTACGAATCTCTCTCCTTCAATAAAAAAAATCTGGTTTTCATATCTGTACTTTTTCTTTTGTAAAGATTTTATCTCTTTAATTATTGGGTTTTGAGTACTTGTAATTTTATTCATATAACACCTCGACTTTGGGAGATTAAAGCTGAGGTTAAGATTAAAAAAATACAAATAAAAAAGGTTGAAGCTAGATAAATCTCAACCTCAACCTTAATCTTAACCTTAAATTTATTTAGCACCTTTAACTTTTGTAACTAATTGTGCAAAACCTGCTGCATCATTAACAGCCATATCAGCTAAAATTTTTCTATTTAAAGTAATATCTGATTTCTTAAGTCCATCCATAAATCTGCTATATGAAAGACCATTTATTCTTGCAGCTGCATTTATTCTTGCAATCCATAATTTTCTGAAATCTCTTTTTTTAGCCTTCCTA
>CAZVNH010000365.1:0-3006 GCA_964628575.1 uncultured Thermoplasmatales archaeon
GTATGGATTAATGATGGGCTTGATCTATTATCTCAGCCAACAAGTTCTAAAAATTCATTAAGCTATGCAGGTATTTTTGCTCCAGTAACAGTATCAATAATCTTATTGGTTATTCTTGTATTTGTACTTCCTGAAAAAGCAAAAACAATTAAAGAAAAAATTCGTTATGCAATTTTTGGTCCGCGACCTCTTAGTCTGAAAAGAACAACTGTATCGTTTCTATTAATTTATGTTGTTTTTTTTATGATAATTCATGCCTTTGCTTATGATTCCCAATCAGCATCTCTTGGTATAAATGAGAAAAGTAAAGATGCTGCAATTGATTTTGGTCAGATAAAACCAGGGAGTGAATCGTTTCCAAAATCTCTTCCAATGATAAATCCTAGTTCAATGCCTGTTAAAGGAGTTATTTATGGATCAGGTGATATGAAAAATCATATTACAAAAAAGACTTTTAAATTAGATAGTGGTGAATCTAAATCTGTAAAATTAAATGCTTATGCCAGAGAAAATACTAGTAATGGATCACTTATTGGTGATCTATTGGTTTTTTCTTCACCATTTTGGCTTATATTTCCAGATAGTTTTATTGAAGATTTATATAACTGGAATGTTGATTACACTGTTTTTATTCTTGATTTAATATCAGCAGTAATACTGACTTCAATAACATTACTATTACTTGTGATTATAACATTGATTACTGAAAAAACATCTATATTGCTTGTAGATAGATCATGGAGATGTCCATCTAGACTGATTATAAATAAAAAAATTGTTGATAAAGCATCAAACGCTAAAAAGAAAATAAGAACAGTTATAAAAAATGGAATAATTTGGATAATGAAACTTGATTTTAGAGAAGAAGAAACAGAAAAAAGTAATATATTATTATATATTAAACCAGTTTTTGCATCATTAGTAATAATACCTGTAATTTTTTTGATAAGTGATCATATAACTGCAATTATTATATCTGCTTTTATTGCTGGAATATTAGCTTATGTAATCAGCTGTAAATTAAGAAAAAAAATAGTTATAACTGTTTTTATAACATTATCAATAGGAGTAACATATATGATTTATCAATCAAATATAATTATTTTTGAAAAAAATATATCAACAATAGAACTTCTCTCCTTATCATTTGGAACAATAGGTATCTATTTATTAATACTTTCATTGCTATTAATACCATTATCACTTATTTGCTGGGTAATTACTAAAGTAATCCGAAATGTTAAAGAACGGAAAGACCCATTACTTTCATTGGAGGGAAGCTGTGATCTCTAATGATTTGCAGATGGAGGTGTAACAAATGTCACTTTTTAAAAAGAATATAAAAGAGGAAAAAACTAATGTGACAATACAAAAAAACAATCCTCCACTGTCTAGAAAAGAATTAACAGAATATTATCATAAAAAAGAAAAACCTGATATAAAAATAATTAAGAAAAAAAGAATAGGTTTTAAACCTAAAGAAAAAAAACCTATTGAAAAAGAAAAAATAAAAGAAAAAGAAGAACCAATAATAACAGAAAATACTGATGATGTAATTGAGGAATTACTTAATAATGAAGGAGAACCATTGAAAACTGAAGAAGATGATAAAGAAAAAACACCTTTTTCAATGAAAAAGAAAAAAGCTCTTATCAAAAAGGATATGAAAGGTAAACCAGTTTTTCTTGAAGATACAGGTGAAAAATTAGGGATTGTTCAAGATTCTATCTATGATAAGGATAATAATCTTACAGGTTATAAAATAAAAGACAAACGTTCAGATTCAGTTCTAAGCTTTCCTATCGAGCAATTCGACTTTAATAAAGATGGATTAATCTTTATTCCAGGTTGGTACAACAATGCTCTTAGAATTATTGAAAAATTAGAATTTAAAGATAAAATATCACCAGAGCTTACTGCATTAATATCTGATGATGATCTATCAAATGAAGAATTATATGATATATTTATTAAACATGACAATGAAATGGTTCAATACATAGATGATGCAAAATCTTTAAAAGAAATGATCTCTGGAAGGTTAAAAGTTCTTGAAAAACAAAGGATCGCTCTTAAAGATGATCTTATGGATCTCACGGAAAAACGATTAATTAAAGATATTGATCGTAGAAAATTTTCAGAAGATGTTATGACACATCGTAGAAAAGTAAATGTTCTTGATGTTAACATTAATAAATGTCACGAGTTACTTAATAGATTAGATAAAACTTCATTTGGCACTCTAGGAAAAAATAATTTATTACACGATAAAAAAGACAATGTTAAAACTAAACCAAATTTATACGAATCAGTTCTAAATTTACAGCAAAAACCAAAAAGAAGAGATATACCAACATATCCTAAAGAAAATGAAAAAGACGAATATAAAGAAAAATATTTTGCGTTAAAACAAGAATTTGATCAATTAGAAGAAGATTATAACGAATTAAAAATTGCTGTTGATAAACTGTTTAATCGAGATGAGTTGTTGTAATTATTTAACAAATTTAATAATATAAGATTACATTAGTAATATTAACAAAAAGTAGGGGAAAAAATATAATACCACCAAATGATATTGTATTAGGTTGGGGGTGAGGACTGATATTTATGTTTAGCAGTTCTGAGAGAAATAGAAATAAAATAGATAGTGGAACTGATGAAGAAATTCTTTCTGTATATATGAAAAGTAAAAATCCTGTTTTTGTTTTAAATAAAAAAGGAATTTTATCAGATGTAAATGATGCATTTTGTAAAAAAGTAGGAATAAAAAGTGAAAATCTTATTGGCAGAACACTTTCAGAAGCTAGTTTTTTAACTGAAGAATCAAAAAAAGATGCGCGCCTTCGTCATGTCTCGAGACTACTTGGTAAAGAAACACCTTATTACACTCTTGATGCAATAACAAAATCAGGGGATATTGTATCATTTGAAATCGATACAAGACCATTTATCAAAAATGATAAAATTGCTGGAGAAATAGGAATAATAAGAAAAACTTTAGAC
>CAZVNH010000366.1:0-2996 GCA_964628575.1 uncultured Thermoplasmatales archaeon
TTCCATCATTGTCCCAATCCCATTTATAACCAGTTATTTCTCCTTCAGTGCTACTACTTCCTGAACCATCAAATGTAATTGATTCTCCAATATCTCCAGAATATGGCCCTCCAGCATCAGCTGAAACAGGTGAAATAGACGGTCCTGCTCCAGGTGAACTACCTGGTCCTTCAGATGATGATGCAGAGGTTGTAAATGATAGATTTGATGAGTTTTGCATATTTCCTGCTTTATCATAAGATATAACTCTATAGTAATAGGTGGTACTAGCAGAGAGTCCAGTTATTTGAATCGAATGTGATGTTGTATATCCAGATCCAGTTGCAGTTGAACCAAATGAAGTATTAAGTCCATATTCAATAGTACTATTTGCAGATTCATTAGTTGTCCAAGTAATAGTTGCAGAAGATGATGAAGCATCACATGATACTGAGGTTATATTTGGAGCAGCATTATCAATATATACATTATCTAAAGTATATGTATTATTTACTCCAGTTGAATTAATTGCAGATAAATTAAGAATATATACAGGTGTCATATTTAGATTAGTTGTATTCCAATATCCAAGAGTACTGCTAAACACAGCTGTAGTTGAGTTTGCTATATTTATCCAGGATGTTCCATTATCTGCAGAATAATTAAGCCAGTATTTTGTGAAATCTGGTCCAGATGCAGTTCCAGTAATTGTTACATTGCTTTTTAAATAGATTTTTCCATCCCCATCACTGTCTGCCGGTGAAGAAATAGATACATTTAAAGCGCCAGTTACAACTGTTGTATATGCATCATATGTTGTTACACTCTCAGTGTTACTTGCATTATCTGTTGCAATAGATCTGAAATAATACGTGTTTCCACTTGATCCATTTGTAAATGAATGTGTACCAGTTGTATTTGTATCTGTAAACCATGTTGTCCAGGTACCACCTGATCCGTTTCTATATTGTAATTCAATACTAGATAAACCGCTGTGAGCATCTGAGCAAGTCCATGAAACATCAAATGGAATTGAGCTATAAGATGAAAGAGCAGTTACACTTGAAGATGGATTTGTAAGATCAATATAGATATAAGTTGTTGTAACTGATTCTGATTTTCCTGCATAATCCTTTGAGAAATATTTCAAAGTTCTTGTTCCTTGTGTTGTAAATAAGATAGGTGAGGAGTATTGTGTCGAACTAACTGTTGGTGTACTTCCATTTTTTGTATAATACGTTTTATAAACTTGACTAGTGTTATCAGTAGCGTTTAATGTCACAGTAACTGTCGTATTTTGCCATCCAGATGGTGCGTTATCTGTAGTATATGGAGCTGTTGTATCAACCCATAATGAATCTGTATGAACTGATTCATTATTCTGTGATGTATTTTTATCATATGAATAATATTTGATAGTATATTGACCATCTGCTAATGCGCTATCACCTCCAACTGAAAATGTTACAGTTCCAGTTGCATCATTAATTTGTGTTGCAGTTCTATTTAAATTAGATGCATTAGTTGGATCACTACTATCTGTAGTATAAATAGTATAATTTACTCCTTTTCCACCATCTGAAGCAGTAAGAGTAACAGTAACTGGTGATGTCTGCCATCCTGCAGGAATATTATCCGTAGTTGTCGGTGCTTTATCATCAATTGATGTTCCAGATGCAATATTTTGGCTTGAAATAGTCTTATTTTCATTAGGAGGTGATGCAGAATCAATTGCAGTTATTGCATAATAAAATTCTGTATCATCAGTAGCTGTTGTATCATCATACGTTGTAGTAGTTTTTTCATCAATTGTTGCAATTAAACTAACTCCAGATGTTGTAACATTAGTAAAAGATGATGTTTTTCTATAGATTTTATATGCTGCAAATCCATCATCATCTGATTCATTCCAAGACAAGGTAAGAGTGGACTCGGCATTTGATTTATCAGTGACTGTTAATCCTTCAATTGGATCTGGCGGAGTTGTATCTGCTCCTGAATTTGTTGTAAAGTTTCTATCAACAGAATTTGCTAGATTTCCTGCAGCATCTCGTGATTTAACTCTATAATGATATGTTGTTCCAGCAGTTAATCCTGTTATTGTTTGTGAATGAGTGTCAATAAGAGTAGTGTTTAGAGTAGTTGTTGAACCATAATTTATAGTTTGTCCATATTCAATCTGTGTAGTCGAAACCTCATCTGTACCCCATGATATTGTTGCTGATGTTTGTGTAACACCACTACTTCCAAGATTACTAACAGAAGGAGCTGTTGTATCAAGTGTAATTGTATCTGTCGCATTTTCTGCAATGTTACCTGCTGTATCTTTTGCTTGGAAAATTACTGTTTTTGTTCCTGAGCCTGATGTAAGAATCCAACCTGATTTCTCAGTTGCATATGTCTGCCAACTTGTCCAGTTTCCAGTAGAGTTTTTAAATCTCATTTTTGCGGCACCAGTTGCAGATATAGTAAGTGTTACATTTGTTGAATTTGTTTCATCATCACCACTATTAATAGTTAAATCAGTATTTGTTGGTGCAATAGTATCAAGTGTTATATTATCAGAATAAATATCCGATATTTTTCCAGCTCTATCTTTTACCTTGATATAAACAGTCTTTATTCCATCACCAGATGTCAATGTCCAATCTTTAGATGTGGTATAAGCTTCCCAATTTCTACCTGAAAACGATATATCGTTTGCAATTATCATATACTCAACACCACTTGTTGAATCCTCTGCATCAATTGTAAGTGTTACTCCAACCTCTTTTGTATGTGTACTTGGTTTATCTCCTTCTCCAGTTATTGTAATATTTACTGATGATGGTTTTGTAGTATCAAGAATGATACTATCACTTGTTGATGATGCGATATTTCCTGCAACATCCTTTGCTTGGTAATAAACAGTTCTTGTTCCATCTGTTGAATTAAGAGTCCATGATTTTGAACTCTGGAAATCTTCCCAGTCTGTCCAATCTCCTCCAGCATTTTTAAATCTCATTTTAATACTAGAG
>CAZVNH010000367.1:0-2996 GCA_964628575.1 uncultured Thermoplasmatales archaeon
TCCATCTTCAATGGTCGGAGAACTCGTTATTTGAGTATTTGTTTGATAAGTCCAAATAAGATCATATTGATCTGCAGGATTTCCATCTAGAATTCCTTCATCTATATCGTTATTATCAATAACGTTATCATCATTATCATCAGGTGTTGCATCTAAACAATATATCATTCCGTTATCATTATGACCATAGGATGCAATATATACTCTGCCACAACTCACTGCTGGTGAAGATATTATCTGATTGTTTGTTTGATATTCCCATATAAGATCATATCCTGCACCTGGTGGATCTATAATGCCTTGGTCATAGATATCATTAAAAGGATCAGAGTCAAAACAATATAAGTATTTATCTGATGATCCTACATAAACTCTATCACACCATACAGCTGGTGATGACCAAACACGATCATCTGTTGTATAACTCCAGATTGGAGACAATGCTCTTGGTCCATTACTTGTCGAGGAGCCTGTATTACAAACATCATGATGAAACATTGGCCAGAAATCACCAAGTATATTTCCAACATTTACAGTAGAGGTATAAGTATCAGTCAACCCATCATTATCGATCACTTGAAGTTTTATAGTGTAAGTACCAGGACTACAGAAAGTATGTGAGATTGTAGGTGAATTTAACCAACCTGTGTCATATATTCCGTCGTTGTTGAAATCCCAACGATAACCTTCAATAGTTCCATCAGGATCATAACTATCTGATCCATCAAAAATTAATGACTTACAAATATCGGTTTTTGGATCATGTCTAAAATCAGCTATTGGATTACTTAGATCTGTACCGTTAATAACAAAAGCCATATCTATCGGTTCATCTGGATCAGATGGATCTTGCATAGTCATCCAGGGACCTCCACTTATTTGATACATAGCACTATTTCCAAAATGATCTGATTCACTATTTCTCCAACCCCATAAACAAACCCCAGGATTTCCTACCTCAGCACCAATTACTAGTAAATATCTAGTGCCTTGTTCCTGATAAAATGGATTATATATATTTTCGATATTATATTGATAATATCCTTGATTTACATTATTCCATAATTGACCGGTATTCAACCAAAAAAATCCACTGGGATTCGCAGGAATTAAATCAGACACAATCATATCAGATATTGGTATTACTCTATACCAATCAGGTGTAGTCGAGCTACTAGTTGTATCATAAATTGATATTTCAAACTTTAAGGTTTGCCAGTTCATATCCTGACAGCCATCACTATTCCAACTACCCCATAGGTGGATCTCAGTGACATATCCGCTTTCTGAACATTCCCAGTCATCCGCTACATAATAACTTTCAGGACCACAATTAGCAGTAGCTAATACACCAAAACCATTATCACCTTCAGGAAGCTGTGGATAATGCATTTTATGGCCATCTCCTGGTTCCCAATCAGCTTTACTAAGGTCTGTTAATAAAGCTGTAAAAGCAGTTGCAGTCATCAAAGTTATTACAAAAATACCAAATATTTTTTTATTCATATTTTTCCTCCCTAAAATAATTATTATATAAATGTAATATAATAATATAACTTAAATGTATTCATACCAATTGCTAAATGAAATGAATTTTTATAATTTTAGAATTAAATAAAATAATAAAAAAAATATTTATTTAAATTTTTAAGTACTTTTGTATTAGATGATACATCAATGGATGCTGTTGTAGGAATATTTGTATGGAATTAAACATTGTTTTTTCTTTATTTCTTGGTGTAGTTATAGTGACTGGTATTGTTTCTGTATCACTAGGATTATTTTGATTTACTACCACTATATCCCCTGTAAAAATTGAATTTGGATTGTTAGGTATATCAACCATAACATTGATTATCACCGGTGAATTGCTAGGTATAAGATCATTTCCATTATCTGGTGTAAAAATCCATTCATCCCAGTTATTATCACTATTTAAATCTGGAGCTTGTATTATCTCCCAATCGAGTTCAGAAGTAGTACCTCCAATATTATTAACCGTAAAAGAACCAAGGATAGTTGATCCAGGTGTTTCTGAGGGCCAGTTTAAACTACCGTCACAATATAAATCTGCTTCGTTATTTCCCAAACAATACACTTTTCCGTTCTTGCTCCCAATATATATCTTGTTTCCCCATATTGCAGGTGATGAATACCAGAAATGATCACCTGTACCAGTTATATATGTGTCTAATAAATCTCCATTACTTGCATCTAAACAGTAAAATTTATCATAATATGAACCGACATATATTTTTCCATCTGCAAAAGCAGGTGCAGTGTACATATCATCATCTTCATCTGTCCAACTAGGTTCCCATATGATATTTCCATTTAAAGCATTTAGACACCACATTCCATCTTTTGTACCAATATATAATTCCATGATTCCATCTCCATCTACATCAGCTAATGCAGGAGAACATCTTATAGCATCCATCATTTTAGACCATAAAAAATTATTATCACAATCCACGGCTCCTATACCTGTTCCTGTATTAAAAATTAGAATTCCCTCTTCATCATAAAAAGTCGGAGCATAAGGTAGATAATCAACACTATTTGTTACCCAATATTCATTACCTGTTTCTCTATTTAAACGATGAACATTTCCTATTAACTCATCTGGTGGAAAATCTAAAGCATGATAAGCTGAGACATATACACTTTCTGCATGTACTGCTATTTTTCCAAGGCCTTCTCTAACATTATGTTTCCAATATAGATCACCATTCGGATAAAAAGAATATACAACGCCTAGTGAATCAGAGCCGGATCCTGTGCTTAGAAACACTTTTCCATCATGGTTATCTATTTCAGGGTTTTGAGTTATTTCATTATCAGTTTGATAGTTCCATAACACATTTCCATCAATGTCCATACAATAAAAATTTTTATCTTTAGTTCCAAAATATATTTGTTCATTATCTTCATCTATTGCAATAGTAGTACGTATTTGTTCATTAATAGGTTGAGACCATACAACTGATCCATCA
>CAZVNH010000368.1:0-2630 GCA_964628575.1 uncultured Thermoplasmatales archaeon
TTACAGATGATTTAGGTAACACTGTAGATATTTCAAGAACCATAGAGCCTACATACTTTGATTCTACGGATAAACTAACCCTAAGCGAGATTAGGTTTGATGTGGAGGAGGATATAACTGGGGGAACAATTAAGTTTACAAATAGTCCATCTGACTGGTTACCTGACCTATATGCTGTAAAGATTATTCAGAATGAAGCATATGCAAAAACCATATATTTAGTGGATGATGATTTTGAAAATCAAACCATTGGCAATCTACCAGAAAACTATGAAAGTGAATTAGAAGGATTAGATCACAAGGTAAGGATTTCTCCAATGCCAGAAGGCACCATTGGAAATGATTCTTCTCAGGTAATGGAACTATATGATGAGGAAGCTGTAGATCCAAATGTCAGCGGAAATACCAAATTCATTCGTAGATTTGCTCCACAAAGTGGAACAGTTGTCATTGAATTAGATATGACTTCTCCAAGTTGGCCTGGGACTTCAGGTGTATTACAATTAGTGAATGCGTCCCAAACCAAAAGAGTTCTCTCTATCGAAATCCGAAAGCCTAAGAAGCCTGTAGAAGAAGGTTCGTATACATTTGTATATAGAGATAATGGAACAGAAACGAAACTAGTAGATCCACCAACCAACAATCAATGGTATAATCTGAAAGTAGTTGCCAATATTGCAGCATCCATGGCGGATATTTATATTGATAACATACTTGTGGCAGATGACATTGCTCTTGAAGCTGATGTAACAGAGGATGGATTGGGAGTAATTCAGGCTTACACACCTGGATCTGGAAGTGGTACATTGCTCTATGATAATATAAAAGTATATGTTGAACCGGTTGCTTCACCTAAGGGCTTAGTGGGAACCCCAGGGAATGGAAGAATCCAACTGGATTGGACCGTTACAGAAGGAGCTGTTTCTTATAATGTAAAACGAAGTACAGTCAGTGGAGGCCCATATACAACTATTGCTTCAGGTGTAACAGAAACAACTTATATTGATGAGACAGTAACAAATGAAACCACCTATTATTATGTAGTAACAGCCACAGGATCTACTGGAGAAAGTGGCAATTCAAATGAGACAGAAGTAAAACCTTCTGAACTGGCAGTAAAACCAGAAGCTCCAATAGGAGTATATGCAATGGCTCGAAATTCTCAAGTAGACCTTTCATGGGAAGGGATGGAAGGGGTTCTATACTATACAGTAAAACGCAGTACAGATCTTGAAGGACCATTTACCAATGTAGGAAAAAAAATCCAGACTAATTCCTTCCGTGATGGAGGAGTAGACAATGGTACAGTTTATTACTATCGTATATCCGCAAGCAGTGTTGCTGGTGAAGGAGACGAATCTGAGGTAATAGCTATAAAACCATATAGTACTTTGGGAACTCCGATTGTTAGTGCTGTATCAGGGAATCAAACAATAGAATTGAGTTGGGAAACCGTATCAGGTGCCAATTCGTATACAATAAAGAGAGCCGATTCTGTTGAGGGTGTATATGAAATCATAGCTACAGTAGAAGGAGCTACAGAATATACAGATATGGGATTGGAGAATGGAAAACCTTATTACTATAAAGTAACAGCATGTAATGAAGATACATTCAGTTTGGATTCAGAGGTTGCAGCTGTTCGTCCTATGATTAATGATGGCAGACCAATGGCTCCTGCAGGGGTTAAAATTGAGCCAGGAGATCAAGAAATAATTCTGCAGTGGAATGAAGTTTCCGATGCTTTGTCCTATTGTGTAAAAAGAAGTGATTCTTCTGAAGGACCATTTACTGAAATTGCTTCAATTTCAAATGCAGCAGAATATGTGGATCAAAACTTAGTAAACGGTACTATATATCACTATATTGTTACTGCTGTAAATAATGAAGGAGAAAGTTATTCATCTCTTCAAGTTCAAGAGATTCCATATGAAGTGATTACAGTAGCCCAAGATGGAAGCGGAGATTATGAGAAAGTGCAGGATGCCATTGATGCTGTACCAGATTACAGTTCAGTTCCAACCATTATTAAAATTAAAAACGGTACCTATAGAGAAAAGATACTTATTGGTAGTTCAAAAGTAAAGCTTCGTATGATTGGTGAAAGCAGGGATGGCACTATTCTTGTGTATGGCGATGCTGCTAGTACACCTGCCCTAGGTGGAGGAACTGTAGGAACCTCTGGAAGCTATTCTGTAAGAGTAGAGGCAGATGATTTCTTTGCTGAAAATCTGACTATTCAAAATGATGCAGGACAAGATGCAGGGCAAGCAGTAGCACTATATAGCGTAGGACAACGACAAATATATAAGAATGTCAGTCTGCTTGGATATCAAGATACATTCTATTCAAATAACGGCAGACAATATATCGTAGACAGCTATATTGCTGGTGATACAGACTTTATCTTTGGAGGTGCAGCAGCTGTATTTGAAAACTGTGTGATTCATAGTATGGGCGGTGGATATGTAACTGCAGCATCTACCGGTGAGGGAATGAACGGTTATATATTTCTTAACAGCAAACTGACTGCAGAGCCAGGATTGATCAATACCGTAGCTTTGGGACGTCCATGGAGACCTTTTTCAAATGTAATCTACATAAACTCCTATATGGGTGAGCATATTGGA
>CAZVNH010000368.1:2640-2994 GCA_964628575.1 uncultured Thermoplasmatales archaeon
GGGTGGGAATGACGGATGGGATCCAAAAGAAAGGATTCAATTATTAAAAGGAACGATGCCACCTGTAGAGATTGATGAGAATACAAAAGAGTATCCTTATACAGTTAATAGTATATACTTGACCGATTCTAATGGTAACATTGTTACAGAAGTAACTTCTGATCAGAAAGTATGGATAAATGTTGAAGTAACAAAAAATAGAGATCTGATTTCATCAGGACAGCTCATTATTGTACTATACAACAGAAACAACTCCATGAAAGAGTATTCAACAACAGGGTTGCAGTTAGATAAGAAAGAGAATAGGGTTTACAAGACAGAGTTTGTAGTTCAGACTGGAGATAAGATTAAGGC
>CAZVNH010000369.1:0-2968 GCA_964628575.1 uncultured Thermoplasmatales archaeon
CTATGAACCAGGTCCAACTGAAAAACCTAATGGAAAAAACCATTGCATTACTGTTGTTGGTTTTCAAGACGATCCAACTGTTGATACCGGAGGTTATTGGATCTGTAAAAACAGTTGGGGAAATTGGTGGGGAGATCAAGGTTGGTTTAAATTAAAATATAATACTTGTGATCTTCTTGGATCATATATAACAGGTATTAATAATCAACCACCTAATGCGCCCAATAAACCCTCTGGACCAACAACTAATAAGGCTGGACAGCCATGTACTTATACTTCAAGTGCTATAGATTTAGATGGGAACCAAGTTCAACTTTTATTTAATTGGGGCGATACTACAACTTCAGGTTGGTTGACACCACTTGTTAACTCTGGAACAACAGTCTCAGCGACAAAAACCTGGAATTCTAAGGGAACGTACCAAGTAACGGTTCAAGCAAAAGATGCTCTTGGTGCTATTGGCCCATTGTCACCACCTTTAACAGTTACAATGTCGAAAAACAAAGCAATCGATAAAATGCCATTATTCATCAGCTTCCTACAACAATATCCAGTTATGTATCAATTACTTCAACAGTTACTAAAACTCTAAAAACTTTGTTTTCACATAAAAAAGTGGAACACTAACAGATACACAAGCAAGAAGATACACAAAACTTAACAATATTTTATAAAAAGAGGGATGTAAAAAGACATTTGAATTTTATAACACCTTGACAACAACTACAGATAAGGTTTTGATGGGCCAGGCCGGAATTGAACAGGCGATCTCCGCGTTGTAAGCGCGACGTCATAACCACTATATCCAATATACCTTTATTTAACTATAGTTTAATTTTAGTTTTACTATTATTTAACTATAGTTTAATTTTAGTAAAGTATTTATAGTTTGAAAACATAATAATATTATATGTATGTCACAAGAGAAATAAAAGAAAAATTTGATAAAATTTCAAAAACATACAACATGGTTGCAGTAGTAGGCGCCAGACAATCAGGTAAGACCACTTTTCTAAAAAAACAAATCCAAAATGAAAAATCATCCTATATCTTATTTGATGACCCTGATCCAAGATCCTTATTTGAGGAAGATATAAAAAAATTTGAAAAACAATACATATCAAATCAAAAAGTTACTGTTCTTGACGAAATACAATATTGTAATGATGCAGGTAGAAAACTAAAATACCTTGTTGATACAGATCACAAGCTTTGGATAACATCTTCATCAGAAATAATCCTATCAAAAGAGATACTGTCATTTCTAGTTGGAAGGGTATCGATTATAAAATTATTCCCATTTTCCTTTAAGGAATTTTTGGATTCTAAATCTCAAAAAGCTGTAACTTCGAACATCCTTGAACGCTTGATCTGGGAGCATGCAACTTATGGAGGTTACCCAAAGGTAGCTCTTACAGAGGATATTGATATAAAAAAGACAATACTAAGAGATCTATATGATACAATGCTTCTAAAGGATATTGCACGAACATTTTCTATTGATGATATCAGGTCTTTAGAGGAATTTTGTAAATACCTATCAGTTTCAGTTGGGGAGATCCTTTCATATGACAAGATAAGTAGTAATTTGAATATGGCATTTCAGACTGCGAAAAAATATCTTGATGCAATGGAAAAAAGTTATCTGATTTATAGAGTTGTTCCATTCTTTACAAACAAGAAAAAGGAAATCGTTAAACAACCAAAACTTTATTTTGTGGATACAGGCATGAGAAATATCATTGCAAACAAATTTGATAGCAATCTTGATGGACATCTTTTTGAAAACTATGTTTTGTCTGAACTTTTAAAAAAGGGTTTTAATCCTAAATATTGGAGGACGAAAAACAAGGCAGAGGTAGATTTTGTACTTGAGATAGAAAACAAGATAGTCCCGGTAGAGGTAAAGATTCAAACTGAGGTAGGGAAAATAGAAAAAAGCCTAAGGGCTTTTATTGATTTTTATAAACCTGAAAAGACAATCATTGTAAGTCTTAAAGGAAAAAAAGGAATGACGAATATAAATGGCTGCAAAGTTATTTATACAGATATATTTAATCTTGGAAAAGAACTTTAATGAGTCTTAGAACAATAAATAATTGATTTTTTTCTACTTTCTACTAATTTTTTCAGAGAATATTTTTCTTTTTAGATTAATAACCTGTTAATTATTTGGTGCTAAATATAAGATAAATAAAAAAAATGGGCCAGGCCGGAATTGAACAGGCGATCTCCGCGTTGTAAGCGCGACGTCATAACCACTAGACCACTGGCCCCTATCTGTTGCACATAGGTGTTAGACCCTGCGCTTGAAAAAGTTACAATACTTCTTTTTCGCAGATTTCTAATAGACCGACAACAAGTTTTATTTTAAAAGTTTTTCAGGTCATATACTCATATATAGCAGGCTTTTAATATACCTAACAATATTTTTATAATAATAAATAGAAGGGCAATACATCCAAAAATGAACAATATTATCATAGGAAATGGAATAAATATTCAATTTGGTGGTTTAGAGTATACAAACGAAAATATTATTAAAAGAGCTTTAACAAATCTTAAAACAAATAAATTCTCAAAAGAAATTTATACCAAAGAAATTGAAACATGGATCTATATGCTTTATTCTGCTATACCTACTATTTTAAATGGAGAATTTGATCGATTAGCCATATCATCAGATGAAAAAGAAGGTTTAGAACATTTTAAAAAAAGATACCCTTATAGAAAAAAAATTTCGGACATCGGTCTTGAAGATTATTTTCTGTTAAATGAATTACTTTGTAGATACCATAAAATTGGAAATCCCGAGAGATATTATTTTCAGGAATTTTTAAGGAGACTTTTTTTAGATTCTATTTATAATGGTGGGAAAATTAACGAAATTTTCAAAAAATTTCCTAAAAAAGTTGTAGAATTCATTAGAGCTTTTGATAATGTTTTTACAACAAATTTTGATAAGAAT
>CAZVNH010000370.1:0-926 GCA_964628575.1 uncultured Thermoplasmatales archaeon
AAGTAGAAGTCACTGGACATCATGCAAATTCTTTGATTGGGAAAAAAATCGGTGATGAAGTCGATGGTATTTTTATTTCCTTACCTGGTTATAAACTACAAATAACAGGTGGCACAGATAAAGATGGTTTTTCTATGAGACCAGATTTACCTGGATCAGGTAGAAGAAATCTTTTATTAAGTGATGGAAAAGGGTTTCATGAAATAAGAGATGGTATGAGAAAGAAAAAAACAATACGAGGTAATACAGTTAGTCAAGATATCGTTCAGATAAATATGAAAGTGATAAAACATAGTTCAAGATCAATTGATCAACTGTTAAAAACAAAAGAAGATAAAAAAGAAGGAACTGATGGGGAAGATAAGAAGAAAGAGGAGCAATAATGAGCCTTCCAAAGCAACCTGAAATAAATATAGGTATGATTGGACATGTCGACCATGGAAAAACAACTTTAACTCAGAGATTAACTGGAAAATGGACAGATGAACATTCAGAGGAAATTAAACGTGGTATCTCGATAAAACTTGGATATGCTGATGCAGCATTCTATAAATGCCCTAATTGTGAAGAACCAAGTTGTTATTGTACAAATAAAAAATGTCCTAATTGTGGTAGTACAACAGAGGTTTTAAGAGTTGTTTCATTTGTTGATGCACCAGGTCATGAGACACTTATGGCTATAATGCTGTCAGGAGCTGCTATTATGGACGGAGCAGTTCTTGTAATTGCTGCAAACGAGCATTGTCCACAACCTCAAACACGAGAACATTTAACAGCTCTTGATATTGCAGGTATTGGGAATATTGTTATTGTTCAAAACAAGATTGATTTAGTATCTGAAAAAAATGCAGTAAAAAATTATGAACAAATTTTAAAATTTGTAAAAGGAACTGTTGCTGAAAATGCACCAATAATTCCAGTTAGTG
>CAZVNH010000370.1:936-2965 GCA_964628575.1 uncultured Thermoplasmatales archaeon
CAGTTAGTGCACATCAAGATATTAATATCGATGTTTTAATTAGTGCTATGGAGAAAGATATTCCAACACCAAAACGTGATAATGATAAACCACCGATTATGTTTACAGCTAGAAGTTTTGATATCAATAAACCTGGTGCACGACCATTAGAAATAAAAGGTGGTGTAATAGGAGGCTCTCTTATTCAAGGTGTTTTAAAAAAGGGAGAAGAAATTGAAATTTGTCCAGGCCGTAGAATAGAAGTTGAAGGAAAACAGAAAATAGATCAAATAACTACAACTGTTCATTCACTTTTTACTGGTGGAAAATCAGTAGATGAAGCAACTCCAGGTGGTCTTATAGCACTTGGTACATATCTAGATCCTGCTCGTACTAAATCAGATTCATATGCTGGTAAAGTTATTGGTAAAGTCGGTCAAATGCCTCCAGTTATGGATAAATTGGATCTATCAATTCATCTATTAAAAAGAGTTGTAGGAACAATTGAAGAAAAAAATGTAGAACCAATTAAAACAAATGAGCCTCTGATGCTGACAATTGGAACTGCAACAACTGTAGGAATAGTCTCAGAATTTACCAAGGAAATAGTAGGTGTTAAATTAAAATTACCAGTATGTGCACAAGAGGGACAAAGAATAGCAATCAGTAGAAGGATTGACGCTAGATGGCATCTGATAGGATATGGAGAGATTCAAAAACAAGAATAGTACTGGATAGCAGTGCAGTATTAATGCTTTTTGAGCAGTCAATAAATTTAGATAATGAACTAAAAAGACTTGTTGTTAAATATCAAATAATTGTTCCTAAACAAGTAGTTGATGAATTAAAAATTTTATCAGAAAATTCACGTGGAAAAAAGAAAATAAATGCAAAAACAGCTTTGAAATTGATTAAAGAATTTAACATTTTATATGAAGAATATGAAGATGCAGATAATGCAGTTATAATAACTGCAAAAAAATATAATGGAATAATACTTTCAAATGATAAAGAGATTCGAAAAAAAGCAAAAAAAGAAAAAATTAATACTATCTATCTAAAAGGAAAAAACCATTTAATAATAGAAAAACCTGTCATTTAGAAAGTTTTTTTATATAATTCTTCTATTCTGCAATTCAAACTATGTCGGAGTGGCTCAGCCTGGTTAGAGCGCCTGACTCATAAGCTCAGCTAAAAGGGTTCGAAAAATTTTAGCCAATTGGTGCTAAGAAATCAGGAGGTCGCGGGCTCAAATCCCGCCTCCGACATTTATTTTATTATTTAAAATAAATTTTTTTATTTATATGTTTAATATTCTTAATAAATTTCATTATATATTCCTTATTTTAAAATTTTAGAAATATTTTTTATTTTTTATTATTAAACCAAAAATTTAAAAGAAAATAAACAATACGAAATGGTGGTGGAGGCAAAGTAATTATGCGAGATATAGGTATTAAAAAGGTAATAGTTATCTTCATTTTGTGCTTGTTTACTGGATCAATTATTAGTAATTCAGCAGTTGGTTTAAAACAAGAAAAGAAATATAATATTCATAATAATTACTTGTTAAATTTTAACTCAAATACTTTTATTTTTGTAAATGATGATAATATAGAAGGTCCCTGGAATGGAAGCTATAATCATCCATATCAATTTATTCAAGATGGTATAAATGCCTGTAAAGAAGGCTGGACTTTATTTGTTTTTAATGGTTATTATCCTGAGTTGATAGTAATTGATAAAAGTATTAAAATGATATCTGAAGATAAAAATTTTACAATTATTGATGGAAATCAAGAAAATAAAGAATATGAAGGTATAGTTACACTAAATTCTGATAATATACAATTTAGTGGATTTACTGTTATGAATGGCAGTAATGCAAAAAGAAGTAGTGGAATTTGTCTAAAGCAATATTCCAAAAACAATTATATAAACAATAACATTGTTTTTAATTGTTTAATAGGAATAAGATTGATTCAATTTAATGATGAAAATACTATTTCAAATAATTTTATTTCAAATTTTACTTCATATGGTATACTAC